>RFZJ01000204.1 GCA_009920765.1 Planctomycetota bacterium
TTTAGCGCTGCCATATTTGCAGCGAGCCTGAGATGGTTGAGCCCCAATATCCTGTGAGGCAGTCACCACCCAGCGTGCTGGAACCGGTGAGGTTGATGCTTGCCGCCACATCGGTGCCGGTAAGTTGGGCCAGATTGTTTACAAATGCCTGGCCTTCAGCGGTACTGGCAACCGAGCAGCCGTACACCAAAATGTCGGCATCTGATGTGAACGCCCTTTTCCAATCTGATATCTGACTGGAATACTGGCCTAGGGTCTGCTGGTTTATAATCTGGTCGCCCAAGAGCAGAGTGCCATCGCTGCCGTGGCCGATGATGCGAACCACGCCAATGCTGGCAGGGCTTTGCCGGCCAAGGTAATCGCTGATTTGGTCAAACACATTATGCGATGCATCCAGGGTAAGAACCAGCGATCCTGCATATTCTTCGATGGGTACCAGAGCCGCCACATCGGGGCTAAGAACCGTAAGCGTGCTAAAATTGAAGTTGTTGTCACCCACGCTGGCCATACCCGTGGAGGCAAGGGCTTTTCCAGAATCGTTGAAGGTGAGCAAGTTGGTGGAGGAATTGTAATCAACCTGAATATCAATGCTGGGGTCAGTATTCGCAAGATAGGCTAGCGAACCATTGGCAATGGAAAGCATTGCGGGAAGAGCGCGATCTTCGAGTGGTTCAATCCTAGGCTGAGATTGTTTTTTTGACTTGGAATTTAGCTTTATAGCTTTTTTATGGGATTGCCTATTTAAAAAATCGCGAATCCAAAAACCCTTGGTATTCATAACAACTACTTACCTCTAAATATGTAAACTTGGGCACACTGTAGAGCATATATGCATTAGTTAAAGCGTTATAATAACAACATTTAGCAGCTTTACAACCCGACATTAAAAAAGGTTTACGTTAAACCTCATAATATAAATTCTAGCTTTATTCCATTGATACGAAGGGTGATTAGATAATGAAGCGTCTTTTGAATGTGGGGGGAGGGTCCAAGTCCCTCAAACTTCCGCCAGAGTATGATGGTTTTGAACACCTATTGCTGGATATCGACCCGGCAGGCAAGCCTGATATTGTTCTTGATGGCCGAAAACTACTCGAATTACCAGCGGCAAATTTTGACGCCATCTATTGCTCGCATAACCTCAAGCATTATTTCCGCCATGATGTGCCTAAAGTCTTGGAGGGATTTTTGCATGTGCTAAAACCAGGTGGATTTGCACAAATCCGCGTCCCCGACCTGATCGAACTGATGCGGATTGTCGTACAAAAAAACATGGATCTTGAGGAGCAGCTTTATGAATCCGCCGTTGGGCCAATCGCCCCCCTGGATGTGATTTATGGCTTTGGACGCCAACTCGAGACGAGTGGTAACGATTTCTTCGCGCACAAGACCGGGTTCAGCGTACAGTCTCTTAGTCGTGCAGTGGAAAAGGCTGGATTCAGCCCCAATTACGCCAAGGTTGCAAATTTGGAGATAAACCTCATCGCATTCAAGGGCAAGCCCGACCCGGAACACTTAAGCCTTTTCGGTATAGCAACTTATGATTTTACTTTTAAATAAGTCAGACGTTTTATGAAAATCTCAGAACAAATTGAAGAAGCAGTCCGCCTTCATCAATCAGGGCAATTGCATGCTGCACGGGAACTTTATGGGGCCATCCTTGCAAACGAACCTAAGCACGCCGAAGCACGCCATTACCTGGGCCTACTCGAACACCAATCCGGTAAACTCCAAGAGGCCCTGGATCATATGGGAGCCTCGGTGAAATTAGACCCCAACCAGGCGTTTTTTTTTGTCAATTATGCGAACCTACTCAAGGATCTCGGTCGACCAGAAGAAGCTGAAAAGGCCTACCAGCATGCCTTGATACTCCAGCCTGATGATCCAGTCACCTTCTATAACCTTGGCTATCTTTACCAACTTTGGGGCAAATTAACCGAAGCGGTTTCCAATTACAGCCAATCCACCCGAATCAACCCCGAATTCCTTCCCGGATGGAACAAACTTGCCGCTATGCACCTGCAACTCAATCAACCCGAGTTGGCGCGCCAAGCCTCCGAAGTTGCTGTAAAGCTTGCCCCGAATCAAGCATCTGGCTGGTTCCATCTTGCGACCTGCCAGAGCCTTGATAAGCAATGGAAAGAATCCTGCGAGTCGCTTGAGAAAGCCGTTTCCATTCAAACCATATTCCCCGAGGCTTATAACAATCTGGGCATGGCTTACCATGAACTGGGCAAAATCGATCAGGCACGCTCCTGTTTTTTGAAATCTCTGGAGCAGGACCCAAAGTTTGCAGACCCCTGTATCAACATGAGCAAGCTTTGCAGCACGGCTTCCACCATGGAAGAAGCTTATAATTGGTTGGTACGCAGCCTTCAATTGGAACCCAACAGTCCGCAAGCCCACTTTGCCATGGGCAATTTTCTAGTGAAGATGGGATGCGACCACGATGGCGCAAGCTACTTACGCAAAGCCATAACTTTAAAACCCGATTTCCACGAGGCACTTAACAACCTTGGTAATGTGTTACTCAGCCTTAAACAACACGAAGAGGGGTTGGAAGCTTTTCAAAAGGCAGTCTCTCTGAGGCCCGATTATCACGAGGCTTACGCCAACATGGGCAACCTTCACCGCGAGGCGCAATTTCCCGACCTTGCAGAGCAAGCCCTTTTGGAATCGATCCGACTCAAACCCGACTTCGCCGCAGCACATTCAAACCTTGGCAACGCTTATTTCGACCAGGGCAAGATTGACCAAGCCATTGAAAGCTATAAAAAAGGGATCGATCTGGGTCAGGACGATCAGGAATTTGTCCCCAACTATCTATTTGCACTGAACTATGCCGCAAAACTTTCTGCCGAAGAAATCGGTACCGAGCACA
>RFZJ01000205.1 GCA_009920765.1 Planctomycetota bacterium
CTGGCAAAAGTTGTACACATTTCGCGAGCCTGTACCCATTCCCAAAGGCAGCAAGATCCATGTTTCATCTTTTATGGACAACACCAGCGACAACCCACACAACCCGAACAAGCCACCAAAGGCTATTTTTATGGGCGAAAAAACCACAGATGAAATGGTTTTTCCATTCATAGCACTGACTGTCCACAAAAACTCCCAATGGAATTTGAAAAGGGCTTTAAACAGTGGTTACAAGAATGGCAGCCTCGTCGAATACTTGCGTCATGGATTTGGCTTTGAAAGCCCTAGCGACGAAGCTGCCCCAGGGAAAAATAAAAAGTAAATCAACCATGAGCGAAAAAACAAGCAATTTCACTAACCCTTGGTATGTAAGGGATGGTAAGCCTGATTTCCAGACAAGTTTCAACCTTTCGGAATTGTTTGCAAGCAAACAGGAAATTCTTATTGGCCGTAGCCCCGAAAACGATATTTGGCTTTATCATCCGGCAGTTTCCAGAACACACGCATCGCTGCGCCGGGAATCTGATGGCAGCTTGATAGTAAAAGACTTGGGAAGCACCCATGGGGTGAATTTGAATGGGGTGCCCGTTGAATCTGAGGTGGTCTGGAAGCCCCAAACAACCTTAAACCTTGGTCCCTTGGGGTTGTGGCTGCAAGATAACAATACTATTACGGTAATTTCCAGACAGGGAACACTTAATCTGGAGGCAAAAAACCTTACAGTCATTGCTCCTGGCCGGAAAAAACCGATCTTAGACAGGGTATCATTCACCTTTAAGCCCGGTCAATTTGTCTGTGTGCTTGGCCCAAGCGGGGCCGGTAAATCAACATTAGTTCGATGTATGCAAGGTCATCAGGCTACTGAAAGTGGAAGCTTGCTTTTTGGTGGCTTCCCCATTCTTTCAAACCCAACCATTTTAAATGGACTTATTGGTTATGCCCCCCAGAAAATGTCACTCCACGAAACCTTAACGGTACGACAGGTGGTTTGGTTTGCGGCAAAACTTAGATTGCCGACAGACACCAGTATTCAGGAAATTGAAAACTATGTAGACACTACTCTCAACTCCATGGGGTTGGAGAATCTAAATAGCCAAAAAATTTCCTCCCTATCAGGTGGGGAACACAAACGAGTCGAACTGGCATCGGAATTGGTGGTGGACCCATCAATCCTCCTAGTGGATGAAGCAACCAGCAGTCTGGATCCTGCTTCAGAGGCTAGGGTAATGGAGGTTCTCGCCAAGACAGCCAAGCAGGGCAAACTGGTCCTGTGTGTTACCCATCATATGGACAACATATCCAAGGCTGACACGGTACTTATCCTGGCAGATGGAAAGGTAGTTTACCAGGGCCCGCCCAAGGGTGCCTGTGCCCATTTCGAAGTGGAACATTTGCCCGACGCCTTTGTTCGACTGGAGGATGAGGGGCCTGAAAAATGGGCAAAAGAATTGCTTAAAACTCCTGCAACAACTGAATGTGCTACGGCTACAGTTCCTCCCCGAAGGGGCATCCCTGCAAGGTTGCGGGAAACCATGCGCCAAGCCACCATACTAACGCAGCGAGAATTCACTGCAACCTTTAGCGACCGGAGGTATTTATTCCTGGCTGCGCTTATGCCCGCTCTTTTTGCACTTATACTCATTGGCTGTCATTGGTTGGTGGATTTCTCGCAAACTATTATGCTGACCCGTGACCTCAACGAGGATGAAAAAAGCTCATTCAAGTTTTTCTGGCCTATATTACATGATGCAGCAAAAAGCGATGGCATCAACGAAGAAAACCTAAACTTTAAGGATCAACTGGGTTTCCTGCTGGGAAAAAAACCTGCCATGCGCAAAAGTTTAGCCAGCGAAGACCTTAACCAGATCATTCAAGGGGCCATAGACGGCACAAAAACTATTTTCCCAGACAAGATAATCAAGAATCCCCTCACCACATTCAAGTATCTTTCAGTACAGGTCATGGGCATTTCTTTCATGGGAATGCTACTTGGGTTGACCCTGATGGTGCGGGATGGTGCAATTTTTGCACGCGAAAAGGCTGTAGGTTTGTCGCCTCTTGCCTACCTTGCCTCGAAAATTATGATTATTTTTCTGGCGACCGGATTTCAGACAATTATTTTCGACGGAATTCTTGAATCACTTTTCCATGTCAGGCAACTGGTCAATGGACTCGAACCAATCCCGGCGGATTATCGAATCAGCTTTATTTCTATGTTACTCGTCCACTGGTTTGCCGCACTTGGCTGTGCATGTCTAGGTGTGGTGCTGGGGGCTTTGACCCTAAAGCCGGACCGTGCAATTATCCTTCTGGGGGCCATGATGCTGCCCCAGTTAACCCTTGGCACTGCGATGTCCCTTGCGACAACACCCATTCCCAGAACGATTGCCTACTTTATATCACCCACTTATTGGGGACTTCGCGCCAGCCAGATCTCACCCATGGAAAACGGGATGGTAGTTTTACCGGCCTACATGAGAATTTTTGGCGATAGTTTCATCCAGTCGGTTCCCCTAGCCTTGGCGGGAATGACCGCGCAAATCATTCTTTACCTGTTTCTAGCATGGTGGATGCTTCGCTTTAGACGACCAGAACCGGCCTGAGGCTTCACAGGAAAAGGCCCTATCATGGATTCAGGAAATCCCTACGAAAACGGTGACTCTGCTTCGCCTCAGAGAACCAATGTCGACAAAACAAGAAGGCACGACCTGGATGCGCTACGGGCCGGGGCCATGCTTCTGGGGATCTGCTTCCACGCCATGATGGCCTATTCGGGAATAGCCTGGATTGTCATGGACGAAAAGCAAAACCATATTTTTAAATTGGCAATAGAGCTAATCCATGGTTTCCGGATGCCATTGTTTTTTTTGGTCAGTGGTTT
>RFZJ01000206.1 GCA_009920765.1 Planctomycetota bacterium
TGCAGAATACCACCATTTTTAATTTCGATATTACCGGCGATGGTCGAGGCATTCGCAATTTGCAAAGATGCCCCGTTCCCGTTGATGGAAATTTTTTCGGTGGAGAGGATGGTTTTTGCCACTGCGCCTGCGGTTATGGATATGACCGGGTTGTTGCTTGCCAGGTCAATGATGACATCGTCTGCGATGGTGGGAACCCCACTAACGCTGTTGTTGTTGGCATCGCGAATATCCCAGTTTGAAGCGGTATTCCAATCACCATCGACTGTGGAAATCCAGGTGGCGCGGTTCATAACCTCGCGGGATTCCAATCGTTCGAGGTCAAGCCTTCGGAATCTGTTTTTTGCAGAGAAAAAGGCGGTATCAAAGAAACGAAAAAATTTACCTAGTTTTGAATTTGTTTTCATGGTAGGTACCTGTTTAAAATATAAGACAGACTTAATTATATCTGATAAATGGTGAAATATAGTGAATTTTGAGCTAAAAAACGGCTTAAAGGGTCTTTTTTAAAGCTTTGAGTCGTAAGATAAAGTTAATTAATAATTTAGATTTTGAACAAATGTTCACATGGATAAAAATTTTTTTCAATAAGGGCAGAAAAAATCTTGTTGAAGGGATTTCAACTTTTCATTTCAATTGCTCTTCAAACAAAATTGCCGTGAAAGAACTTCACCAAAATTAATCTAGAGTTTGTAATTTCATTGTGCAAGAAAAGAATAGAGTTCATGAATGTGTTTGCTTGGCAACCTAAGATTTTAGTGGTGGTTTTTTTGGTTTGCTGGGATTGCCTTTGCATAGCGCAAGTACAAGTCATCGATTCTGGATGGTCAAAATAAACATCAATAATTTTTAATACGAATTAACTTCAAGATAGTGGTTGAGGTATCCAAAAAATTTAAAATGGAAATTGCCACCTTGCCTGATGAAAAGAATGGGAAGCTCCAAAGTATTGTTCCAAGTTTGTAATTTATCAAATGGTTACCGGTAATTAGAAAGGCCATGGTTTGTCTGCTGAAAATTATAAGTGTTTGCTGGATTATCTGAGATATAGCGGCAGGTTTGTTTCGGTGCATGTAGAGCCCTCTTTTTTCAGAAGGGCAAAATCAACGAGGTTTTTGGCTTTGGTGATTGGGGAAAGCTATAGTGAAAATTACAGGTTCCTAGATGAGCCTTAATGATCAAAAATTTTTCGAATGGATCCGATGGGTGTTAAGAATGGCCATGACCATGTATCCTTGCAAAGACGAATTAACCAAGGTCCACAATTTTTCCAAGTGTTCGTTTTTTTGATATGCATGCCTCAGCTTATATGAAAGAGGAATCTTTCCCTTGGTGGTTTTAAGGGTGTTTTGCCGCTTATAATGCTAGTGAAGCTTCTTTGGGAAGATTCATCGCCGGTTACTTTGTTTAAATTGTTTTTTTGTATGAGAGACATTTATGGATACCTTTGAAAATGCTTCGCCGCCCCATGAGCAGCCTGAAAAAGTTCTTGCCAAGTGCTGGGAATGTGGTGAAGAAAAGATGTGCTTTGAGCATATTGTTTGTTGCACGGGTACACGTTTTCATACATGCCCTGCCTGCAGGGTGCTCATCAACCAGAAGGCTTAATGAATACTCTTGATCATGAATTCTATATGAGGCGGGCCATTGAACTTGCTTTGAACGTTCCCAGCCTGCCCTTTGGGGCATTGATCGTAAACAGTGACACTCAAGTGGTTCTGGCTGAGGGTTGGAATAAAAGTAATATTAATCCAACATGGCATGGCGAAATCGATGCAATCAATCAACTGGCAATGCATCACAATTCTGTTGATTATTCAAAACTTGTTTTATACACCACTGCTGAACCTTGCCTCATGTGCATGTCTGCGATTTTATGGACGGGCATAGGAATGGTTGTATTTGGCACATCGATAAGATTTTTACAAGGCAACGGTTGGCATCAGATTGATATTCTTGCACAGGAAATTATTCGTCGTAGCCCTCATTGGCATTGTGAGCTGATAGGTGGTGTTTTGGAAAAAGATTGCAACGCCCTTTTTCAGTCATCCAATGGATGAGCATGATGGCAGCTTAAGCGATGCTGATTTTTGAAAATGGTTGCAGGTTTTAATCATGGCGTTATTTGGGCGGTACATTGGGATTGATTATTCCGGGGCTAAAACATCGGTGCATAGCCTGCCTGGCTTGCAGGTTTACGAAGCTACACCTAAGCGGCTGCCAAGGGAAATAAAAGCCACGCGACATAGTATTGTTCCTTCGAAAAAATACTGGAGCCGCAAGGGTATTGCTGAATTTCTTGTTTGTGAACTTAAATCGGGACCTTGTACGTTGGTTGGAATAGACCATGGGTTTTCTTTTCCTCTTGCTTATTTTGAAACACATTCCCTTGCCCATGATTGGCATAAATTCTTGGATGATTTTCAATATCATTGGCCCACCGATTTGGATCATTTGAAAGTTGATTCCGTCCGTAACGGTAGCGATGGGAATGGTTCTTATCGCATGGGGAATTCCCGCTGGCGAAGATTGGCAGAGCAGCGCTGTGGGGCCAAGTCTGTGTTTCATTTTGATGTGCAGGGCTCGGTTGCAAAGTCCACCCATGCAGGGTTGCCTTGGTTGCGCCACCTGCGCCAGCAATTGGGGACACAATTGCACTTCTGGCCTTTTGATGGCTGGCAACCTCCGTTAGGCAAGTCGGTTATAGCAGAGGTTTATCCTTCGTTATGCAACCAGATTTATCCCAATAAAGGTGTTAGTTCGCATCAACATGATGCCTATTGTGTAGCAAGATGGATGAGGCAAAGTGAAAAAGAAGGAACTCTTTCAAGGTATTTTCAACCTGAATTAAGTGCATCAGAAATAAAGCAGGCTGCAATT
>RFZJ01000207.1 GCA_009920765.1 Planctomycetota bacterium
ACTTGAATATCACTATGCCATCAAGATGAGGTGCTCCGATTGGCATATTCATTCGGTGTCAGCCCTTGTCAATGGTGGGATCCATTTCCCGTTTTGTGAATCTTGACGATACCAACGGGGTGGACATTGATTTATCTTGCTTTTTTCCACGCAGATATATCCGTGATACGGCTTACCCGTTTTTCCCATTCCCTGTTTGAGAATCATCTCGCCGTGGAAACAAACCTCATCGCTTGCAATGACTTCGGCGTTTAGCGCTTGCGCGATTTCTGCAACATCCCATTGAACTGGTTCAGGCTTATTTGCCACTGGTTTTTCTTGTATTTCTTCTGGTACAGATGGCACTGCGCGTAATACTTGTCTCGGCTTTTCCACATCGATCGAGCCAAGCGGTTTAGCAGGAAACCCAGCCGCATATAAGCAACGTCCCAGAGCCGAAGTTTCAGCTTTAGCCAGAGAATACTCATCCCGTGCTGGTTCAAAACCAAGTCCAGTAACGAAAGGTTTCGAATCGGCTTCTGTTCGGTACAACTCTCCGATAACGACCCATTGTTTGTCATTTGTGAACTCTCTACTAATCCACGAATACCATCGGTAATCTGGAAATTGTTCTCTAAATCTTTCAAATCGTGTAACTACTGCTTCATAAGTCGATGGATCGAACATCTTCTAATCTCCCTTGTCCTTTTGCGTACTCCAATTGTTCTTTCAGTAGCCAGAATTCAGTTTCAACGTCTCCACGATCGTTTACCTTGACATTCCAGTTTTGAACATCATCTGCGCAGGACTGACAGTAAAATCTGACACGTCCTTTGCGTCCTGGCATCACAGATTCACAGCGCCATACAGCTGGCGTTTGTGCCTTTAAATGCCACGTTCCATCTTTCATTTGACCCCAACGCAATTTGCAATAATCGCAGTATTGCTTGCGATTGGTATTTCTAGTCAGTGTCATCATCCTCCCAATCTCCGAACTCTCCCATTTGGATCGCGGAAGCCAATGCAATGTATGCAGCGCCATCGACATACGAATCGAAATGTGAACGATCTCCATTTGTGATTCGTGAGATTTTGAGGATCGCAAGACACAACGCCAAGTCAGATGGGTGTCTGAAATCCAGACCAATAATCCGGCAGACTTTGGCGGCACGTACGAGAGTGCGCCCAGCAGAGCCGTGTGTGTCTGACCTTTTATCAATCGCAGATATGGCTTCATTTAGCTGTTCTATTGCTAGTGATTCGATACTTGTTGGCATCTCTGCTCCCATCTCGATAGCCGTTGTTGTGTCCCCATACGTAGAATCGGTGCATCAAAAACGACACCGAAATGATTAAAATCAACTGGTCTGCCATATGCCATTGAAAGAATTCATTCAACATAATCAGCCACCGCATATGTGTGAAGCCAGTACGCTTCAATATCAGAGACTTTTAACCGCCCTCTGACCTGCGGTTTTCCCAATTTCTCGATTGTGAATTTACGAATCACAGCTGCTTTCACAAATCGTTTTCCATCCGAATATGCGCCTGAATGGCGGTCGAATCGAATCGGCATTTCATCTCCCATTCTGAAACCCGAATTGGATTTCAAATGGAATTAAACTCTTTGAATTCGAATTTGTCTATTCTGGGAAATGGACGCGTGTCGCGTCTTTGATGTGAAGATACCCGACCTCTTTTGTAATCCAGTCTCGGTTTACGTGTTCGGTCGTACGTGGAAGCCGCTTTAGATGCCATTCTGGGGCATTTATAACCCCTAAGTTCCACGCCCAAGTACCTTTCGGCGTAGAGCAGACATAAAGCGTTCCTAGAGCCTCCTGCGCCCTTTTATCGGCTAATGCGTCCCATTTGGGTCGTTCGATGATGAGATCGTCGTAATGAACGTTTCTGCATTTTAATTCAAGAATGGTGTTGTGTTCGGCGGTGAAGCAATCCCAAGTGTCGAATTGCTCGGATTTTGTCAGATCGGGGAAATATCCTTTTAGCTTCTCAAATAACTCGGATTCGTTAATCGTCGTCCTCATCATCTTCTGGATCATAAATCGGGATTTGCTCCGACGGAGGATTTGGAATCATCCAATTAGGTAAAGCGTCTTTATCTAAAACAAACGCCATTGCCACTTCGTGTTTGAAACCAGCGTTTAAAAGCGCGTTGTAATACTCATTCTGCGCAATTGCATAAACGTCAATTGCCGTGAGAATGTTTTGGTTTTTAGCGCCGCGACGTTTTCTTGCGACCTTTTTTCGCTTTGGTGGCATAGGAGGATTTTACTACCGATCCGAGGAGCGCCAGCATTTCAACCTGCGTGTCCTCAATTCTACGGATTCTGTCGTTCATCGAATTGCCACCATTCGGAATGAGTTCCCGAAGGTATGACTTGATTAAAAACCTCAATCCGGCAAAGAGAGCAGCCGCAGTACCTGCAATCGAAGCCGCTATCGGAGCCCAGTCTTTTACATCCATTTTTCATTGGATCCAACGCCGAAATCCTTATCATCCGGATTGATGGCTCGAAGGATTGGAGCGGCAACAGCAACTAATGCAGCTGTGACTATTTGTTTGACCGAAGCGTCTGGATTAGCGAGATACGTGCTTATTACAGCCACAAAGAGAGCACGACTGTACGACTGGAATGCTTTCATTAGATTCTCTGCTTTCACCTTTGCCTCCTAGCATTGGAATGTCGAATCGAGCAATTGAGTTATCGCCCAATTCTGTGAAACTTACGTGAATATGATGATTGTGCGGATTTAGCCCGTCATATGGTTTCCACTCGAATTTTGATTTTTGTGATGCAATTTTACTGCTAAAAATGACGTACTTTATTCGTTTGTCAGACTTTCCACATATACGCAACTGATCCGCAAGATCGAA
>RFZJ01000208.1 GCA_009920765.1 Planctomycetota bacterium
GAATTAATGAGGTTTGAATTTAGTCAAACAGACAGTGCCTTGACAACAGCTTTGGCTGCAAAACAAAAAATTGTTCTCAAAGGTCATTTTTCAGCAGAACTGATGGATACACTAACTCCCATACTACTTAATCGCGAGAATCAACTTATCCTCATCAGCGATGACCGCTCCATAGGCAGTTTTATGCCACAGCGCTATACACATGCAGTCAGCGTCAAAGAAAAATTGGCTTTATTGGGTGAAGATGTTTCAATATCACCTGAAATAATTGCTAAGAAACCCTTAAGCACCTTAAAAGCAATACATGCCAATCCTGATGATCCCTGGATTGGCATGTACCAACTTCCCGTTAGCGCTCCTGCATCGAGTGCTCAACTAGCACCTGCCACAAGCGCCGAATTCACAACAAGCCGTGTCGAGACAGTCAATAAAATCCTTTCTCAAAAACCTTATGTTTTCCTCACAGGCCTATCTGGTGTTGGTAAATCCACATTCGTAGAACGCGTATTTTGCACAGAAAATGATACCCTCTACCTCACAGAAGATAATATTGAACAATGGGCAATGGATACATCTAAAAAGAGAAAAATACTCTTCATTGATGAAGCCAATTTAAGCCCACGTCAATGGAGCGAGTTTGAAGGTTTGTACCAGACTCCTCCCCATATTTTGGTCAATGGCAACCTTCATCTTCTTGCCCCCAATCACCAAGTGATTTTTGCCGGCAACCCTGTTAATTATGGTGATGAACGCCGCTTAGCCCCTTTTTTCGAACGCCATGGCAATGCCGTATTATTTGAACCACTACCGCCTGCTTTGATTGCTGAACAAATCCTAACCCCTGTATTTCAAAATACAGGTATCGACCCTCGGCCTATCATTGACAGAATTTTAGACGTGTATGGCTTTATTTGTGCGTGTTCCACCACTGACATATTGATTTCCCCTCGTGAATTACAAATGATGGCCTTATTGACCGTCACTCGGGCACAAAAATATCCTGAACAAGATATCAATGCCATTGCCGAACATTTTACTTATCAGCTGGCAATTAATCTGCTGCCAATTGAAAAACGTGGCGAATTTGATGTGCGCTTTAAACCCAAAACACCCATCACCATCGCACTGCCTGAAACAACAGACCAGGCCTTTCATGTCACCGTATCACGACAAGCTGTATCCCAGCAGCTTAATGACCTGCTGGCATTGCGCAATTGGCGACGTGAGGAAAAAACACTTTCCCCCCAACAAAAAACTGGCGGACTTGGCGGCATCATTATTGAAGGCGAACCAGGAATTGGTAAAAGCCAACTGGTAATTGCCGCCCTAATAGCTTCGAAATATGAACAAGAACACGACTTGACCACACCGTCTCGCAAGGAAAATCCATTCTATATCATGCCCGTGAGCATGCCACTAAGTGAAAAAGAAAACTTGCTCATCAAAGCCTTCAACGAGGGTGCCATTGTGATGATTGATGAAATCAATAGCTCGCCCATGATGGAGCGTTTACTCAATGACCTCTTGATGGGTAAAAACCCCAAAAGAAAGCCAGACGATGTCGTCAAGCCTGGATTTATGATCATTGGCACCCAAAACCCAGTCACCATGGCTGGCCGTCGTGCCGCAAGTACTGCTTTGCTAAGACGCGTCATCAGCGCAACATTACCCGAATATGAGCCAGATGAAATCAAGCTTATTTTACTTGGAAAAGGAGTGGATGAGCGTGTAGCTGATGACATGATGACGGTTTATGAAAGCCAACGGGCTTATGCCATTAAAAATCTATTATCACCTGTGCCCAATTTTCGTCATTTGATGACACTGGTAGACTCCTATTTGGAATCACGAAGACCGGGGCTGGCTTTAGAACAGAGCGCATCGTTGGGGGAAGAGGAAAAAAGGTTACCGTCTTTAGGTATGTGACACGCCGGGTAATGCCTCGTGGCAATAAACGGCTGCGTTTTTCAGCAGGTGGAATGCGCTTTGATATTTCAACAAGGGCTTGCACTTGTTTAGCAATTTTTTGACTTAAGTATGTTGCCTTTACTGAATCATGGCCGCAAGTTCAGCCGGCACACATTCTATCACCGTCGACAATACACCTGTCTCAATTAAATCTTGAGCAGAACAGATGAATATATTTTACACTTTTTCATGCGTATTGCGAATCTTAGCATGAGGATAGGTGAGGTTTATTCTGGCAAAGATAAGCTCAAGCTCAGCGATGATAAACTATCGAAAAAAGATTTTTATGATTTAAATATGAGCCTAATGCCTAAAATACATAAATTTGCTATAATAATATTACTAATAGCAGAGCGGAAATCATCACAATGAGATATCCTGATGAATTTTATTTCTCCGAAGCACAAGGCCAGGAAATTTATACCCGAACGCCGACTGGCAACCTAAGTGTTGAAAAACTGATTGAAAGCAAACCATGCTGGCGTGCGCCTGCGTTAGCCCGGATTGAAAAACCAAAATCATTAATACTAGCAGATTGGACTGCAGCATATTGGTCAAGTGAAAAAATTGATGGCGTGAAAAAAATCCTTGCTGAATTATTAGCACAGGGATTTTCTATTTATATCTGGCAAAATAGCCAAGTCACAGCAATGAATCCGGAGCTGCTGCCAACACTGCTTGGTAAATTTGATAAACGAATTACCCCAGGCCAAGAGATCATCAAAGCCGCTGTAATGCAAAACAAACTCACATCAGATCAAATACAGTTGATTGATGACTACTGGATAGACCACCTATTATCAGGGCCAGGACCTCGTATACTACGTACCAGTGAACTCAAAAATCTATCCCCTGATGCCTTGGCTCTTTTAATCCAAATTTCAAATGCTGCCAGACCAAAA
>RFZJ01000209.1 GCA_009920765.1 Planctomycetota bacterium
GGTTCTTCTACGCGCTTCCCATCGTCCTTAACTTCAACTTGCCGGCGTGGGCTGCGGCAGGGCTCGGCCTCACGCTCTATATGGGATCCTTCTGTGCGGAAATCTTCCGCGCCGGCGTGATGTCGATCGACAAGGGGCAGTGGCAGGCGGCCCGAGCTCTCGGCATGACCTACTTGCAGCTGATGCGCCGCATCATCCTGCCTCAGGCGACGAGACGGATGGTGCCGCCGTTCGTCAATCAATCGGTGCTGCAGCTCAAGAACACCTCGCTGCTCTATGTCGTAGCCGTGCCTGACATCATGTATGTGAGCTCTCAGATTACCTCGAACACATACCGTCCGCTCGAGGTCTATAGCTTCGCGGCTCTTCTCTACTTCGTGCTGCTGTATCCGCTGACCCACCTGGCGCGTCGGCTGGAAGCTCGCGTCGATCATTGAGAGGCGAGGCAATGAGCGACGCTAAGCCGATGATCCGCATCACCGACCTTCACAAGCACTATGGCGACTTCCATGCGCTCAAGGGAGTGACGCTGCAGGTGCCGAAGGGCGGAAAGTACTTCGTCATCGGGCCATCCTGCAAGTGAAACGCCGCACATTAGAAGAAAAAATATAGGCTGTAAAAGATTTTTAATCATGGCCTGAAAGCTCGGGTAACTCTGGTGTTTGATTTGTATGACCAGATTTCCTTGCCTTTAGGGTCGACTTCTAGAGCTTTCATTTGTGTCATGGATGTGACCAGCGTGTTACCGTTTGGCAATCGCACAGCAGCCACAGGTTGCTCGCATTCAAAATGCCATACTTCTTTACCCTCGTTGTTGAATTCGATCACCCTGTTACCGTAAACTTCAGTGATAAGCGAGTTTCCGTTGGGAAGAATATCCACTTTCCCACCTGAGGTCCTTACATCAATGTCGTAGGATACGATTGGTTTTTTTGTCTTATCAAATCGGACAAACTTTGCATTTCCTTGTGGAGTGCTTAGGACGAGGCAAAGATCGCCATTGGATGCGATATTGGCCTTCATGATAGGCTCGGCATTGGGGGGAGTGAACTCCGAAATTTCCTTTCCCTTTTGGTCAACGAAAACGACATTAGATTTTGAGGCGATGAAGATGGAGCCATCTTCAAGTTTTTGCACAGCCAAGGGGCCATCAATTTTCTTTTCCCAAAGTATTTCGCCTTTTTTGTTTCGTTCTGTAACTTTGTTTCCCTGATGTTCCGCCACCAGGACTTTTTCATCTGGAAGAATTTGAGCATCAAGGGGGAATTGTAGATTATCGACTTTCCAAATTATGTTGTTACTGGAGTCTAACATTATTATTCTGCCAGCATCCAATAAAACAACTAAGGTTTTTCCGAT
The DNA here is from genome assembly GCA_009920765.1 of Planctomycetota bacterium. GTDB lineage: Bacteria > Planctomycetota > Planctomycetia > Gemmatales > Gemmataceae > UBA969. The sequence continues at coordinate 1,360 of RFZJ01000209.1, forward strand.
ATTTTTGGCATTAGATGCAAGCTGGGATTCAAGTATTTTAGAGGTGTCAGCAGTTCGTTTACCCCATTCTTTTTGAAGTTCAGGTTGAGAAAGTCCAACAGGTGGGGCATCTAAAGGCATTAATTTCCTCAGCAAATGATCTAGAACCGAGGATTCCCATTGGCTTACGGAACTAATGCTGTTGACGATTGGTTCGATGGATCTTTTATCACCTAATTTTGCAAATGCTAGAGCTACTTTGTAGCGCGTCCTTGCTTCATCTGATTTTAGAAATGGGAGGGTTTCTTTCTTGAACAAATCTGGATTGATGTTTGCCAACGCTTCTGCGCAAACTGTTTTAGCCAAAGGCTTATTGCTGCGAATGGCGTCAAGAATTAGTTTTGAGGGAGATCCATTTTCAGATCCTGTCGAGGTGAGGGCTTGGATTAAATCTTCGGTAGTTTGATCAAGTTCTGAAAACTGCGCATAATTTATCAATGCCTGCAATGCACCTTCGGGTTTTTTTGAGCCCAATAATCTGATTGATGCTGCTACGACGAATTTTCTTGATCCCTCCTCGATTCTTTGGATGCAATCTTTTGCTCTTCGCGATATTTCGACATCCGGGCTTTTAGATGCAATTTTTAAATCTGGTAAGGCTGCTATTCCGATTGCATTCAATGTTGCAGAAGTCTGTTCACGGGTGTCAAAATTGTCATCGCCTAGTTTTGTGATTAGCGCCTTGATCTGGATTGGGTCAACCTTGTCTTCAGATCGACGAGCTAAAAACTGGATCAGGGAATGGCCATCTGATTTTAAACCGGCATCTGCAAGGGTTTTTTCATCCTCTGTCGGGTTTTCCAAGGCAAATGGTAACAACACTGCCAAGATTAATGCCCCTAGTTGTCGAATCGGCATTTTAATAGCCTCCTGGCTTGGTTTGTTTATCTTGTTCTAATCCTGAATACTGGGTGAAGGGCCTGTTTTTCTGATAACTGTTTCCCTGTCCGGTCAAACTCAATCAGCTTGGGTGGAACAGTTTGGGTTGCTATCAGGAGGTTTTTATTGGGTAGCCTTACCGCAGCGGTGGGTTGATTTATAGTTAGGTCCAAAACAACCTTCCCTGAAGAATCAATCTCTTGAAGTTTGTTGTGCCATGTTAAAGGCAAGATGACGGTTCCATCCTGAAGAATATCGTTGGCGTGGCTTGCAACCCCCAAAGGTAAACGGACAATATTGGATTCTTTACCTGTGCGGTCGATCTTTAACAAAGTCATTTGGTTGGTTGCAATTAGATAAGATCCATCTCTAAGCCTTTCCGCACTCATGATGTCACTTTGAGGCCTTGGTAAATTAAGTATTTCCTTTCCTGATCGATCAACTTCAAGAATCATATTTCTGCAGGTGATGGAAGTGAGTCCGCTTCGAAGACGGGTTGCACTAAGAGGATTTGAAGTAACGGCTTTTGTCCAAAGAATATCACCTTTTGGGCTTCGCTCGGTG
>RFZJ01000210.1 GCA_009920765.1 Planctomycetota bacterium
ATTTGCCCAGTCCTATGACCAAAAGGCAGCGAAAAGATTTACCGAATTAAACAAAGAACCATACCAGCATAAAGACATAGGAAAGAAAACAGCACTTGAGCAATGGCGTACCGAAACTTCTTGGCCAGAAATCCTTCCAGATTCATATAGAGTGGTTGAAGCAAGACCTGATTACTTTTTGGTCTGGCATCCTGACTCGACAGGCAGGGAACCTAATGCGATTGCAGGGTGCAAAAACGGTGGGATGGATCGCTATTGGAACTTTTCACCATTGGATTGGAGATTGAGTGCCAATATACCACTTACCAAGGACTATGTGTATTGCATGAGTCGAGGTTGGCAACCTGGAAGCAGAGAGTGGAAATCATTTTATGCACAGGTGTTCGCAAAGTATTCGATAGATAAACCAGAGGAAGAACAGATTAATGAGGCAAGGTGGGATTTTCTTGAAACCACGAAACCTGGGAAAGTAAAACAAGTACGAAAGGTAGACATTGTTCCTGATGATGCTATTTCATTCCCTGGGTGGATTGACACTTACATTGATTACTGCATGAGGAATGCACTTTATCCAGAAAAAAGAATTGCAGCAGCATCAGCATTAGGAATGTTTTCAGCGTTAGTTGGTCGAGCAATCATGGGGCCGAATGAACTGAAACTAAACCTTTACATTGTTGTGCTTGGATTGACAGCTTCTGGCAAAGATTTCCCACGGAAATTAAACGCTAGGATTTGCATGGAAATTGACAACGCAAGTTTGTTGATGACTAAGGTTGGAAGTCGTGAAGGGCTTGAAGAAAAAGTGATCCAAGGGCCGAAATTCCTCATGGCTGATGAAGGTGCATTTGACCTTGAAAAAGCCAAATCTGGAGATACAAGGTTCAATGATGTAATGGGAACTATGCTTGAACTGTTTACATCGAACTATATTAAGCGAAGGGCTAAAGCGGGTGATGCGGATTCGGAAAACTTTATTCGATATCCCTTTCTTTCCATTATGACTTCATCAACTCCAGAAGAATATTTTAAAGCACTATCGCCTAAGATGCTTCGGTCAGGTTTCTACAATCGATTATTGATTCTTCAATCTGCAATCAGAGGTAGGATGAATCTTCGTGGAATGTCCGTATCAGAACCCATTCCAGAATACTTGGTCGAAGTCGCTGCACGATTGATCGCCATGAACGAAAATTTAGTTCCAGGAGTCGTCAAGGAATTCATGCAAGAAACAAAGATTGATACCCTTGGCAATGCTCCACTAAATCAGATTGAAAGGGATTCAAAAATTCTTTTGCTTGATGAAGAGGCTTTGGAGTATTTTCAAAAGCAAGTTTGGGAAAACGATGATCTGTACTCAAAATATCAAAAAGACGGAGAAGAAGAAAAAGCATCGACCTGTGCTAGGCTTCCTGAGTTGGCATTGAAGATCGCTTGTTTATGGGAATTGAGCCAAGACATCGAGGCAGATACGATTTCATTAGCTGGTGTAACTGCTGGATTCAATTTTGTGCGTGAGGTAAACAAGAGGCAGACTGCAAATACCATCATGGTATCAGACACTAAGTTCGGAGAAATTACCGATAAATTGTTAAACATGATCAAGGATTCACTTAACGAAATTGAACCTGGGATTTACGGTGTAAAGATGATTGATGCTAAAAGGCATCTCAGGAAGATCGTACACAGCGGTCAATCGGTTGATGATGCAATTCGTTACCTTCAAGATTGCGGAGAGATATCAATCAGGAAGAGCAGGGATAAAAATGGTGCTGGTTCAATGTATATTGTAGTTAACGAACATGATGACCAAAGCTTGATTGAAACAAAAATAGATCATAAATGACCAATAACTTTTTCGATTCCAATGCGAGGAATCGACATTAGTGCCAAGTTAAAGGCATCCGCAAGGTCAGGAGAGTGTTTGAGTCTACGCTTCATCATATCTTTAGATTCAACCACCCTTCGACCATTTGTGTCAACGATGTAAACAGGGGTTCTTAATTCTTCAAGCATCCTATCTCGCATATGAATCGGTAAATGGCTGATGGAAACTTTACCTTCCAAGGCCAACTCTGCTGCTTCAAACCAAAGTGCCGATCTCATGTTTGGGAATTCCCGCCACCGTGGGGCTTCACCAGACGAATTAATGCCATAAAACATATAGTCACCTTTGTTGTCAACAACGCCACCACCAACACCACCTTCATCAATAAGCACAGGGATTTTAAATTGAGATTGTTTTGGTGTCTCGTATTTCTGGCAATACTCTTTAATTTTATCAGCGAATTCTTTCGTAGATAAGCCACGATACTCCTTTGCATCTATGATGCAGCATCCATGCCTAACAACTAAACACGATCTATCGTCACCGAATCTTGCAGGGTCGGCCCCTATTTGAACCACCCAATCCTTGTTAAGCGGAATAGGATCAAGAATCTGCTTAAGTGCTAATGCACCCCATACCGAGTTAATAGCCTTGCTTGGGTATCTTCCTAAAACTTGTATATCAAACAATGGATCTTCAACCATGTAGTTATGGCCATTGAAAGTAAAAAACCCTGGTTCAGATTCTTCACCTTCTCTAGCGGTTCTGCATTCATTTTTGATTCGATTTTCTACATACTCATAGTTAATCGCACCTGGAACAAGATCGGCTTTAAATGCCACATTAGGATGATCTAAAGCAGACAGGTGAAATACCTTCCAATCAGGCGAATTCTCAGCAAAATAAGCAGGGGATGAGGCATCGTATGGATTAAAGATGCAAAACCATAAACAATTCTCCTTGCTGGCTGAAAGCATTGACTCTGCTCGTTCCCAAAAAGTT
>RFZJ01000022.1 GCA_009920765.1 Planctomycetota bacterium
CAGCTTAAAGATTCTAATAAAGCGATTTTTATGGATGCCTCAACGCTGGTTTGTTTCGAAAAATATAGGGCAAGTTTAGTAAGTATTGCATCAGGGATTTGCTTATGGTTTTTAAGGCCTCTAAGTAAATCGACTATGTCTGAATCGCTGATGTTTTGATTTTCAAGCCAAGCTAGAGTTCCTTCTAAGGCAGTGTTGGTACGCATCATTGATTGGATTTCTATGATTTTCCTGATGTCTTTTTTCACACCTGTATCACCAACCGCAAGAATGCGCTCCATTCCATTTTTACCTGTCAGTTCCAAGGCCCGGGAAAAAACTTCGAGCATCCTGATATCTGATCCTTCATAAAATAAAACCGAGTTCACCAGACTTTCTGCCGATCCGGGGCCATTGTTTTTCCCCATTGCAAGTGTGATTGCATTTCTGAGTTCGGGGGTATCAGATCCCAGATGCTTAAGGAGTACATTAAATGTTGACTCACTGGCCAGGTTTGCAAATCGGCCCAGGTATTGTGTTGCAAGAAGTTGAAGCTCAGGGTCACCCCCGACAAGTATGTTTTCGCATATCATCTGAACTTCTTTGTCCCAGAAATAGGAGATAGCTTCCAAAGCACGTATTTTTGGTCCAGAATCCTTGTCTTCATCTTTAAGGAACTTGGTTAATGGATTAAACGCATCCCTACCCTTTTGGATTAGAGCATTTCGGGATGCAACTCTTATGCAATCTTCTTCAGAATCGATAAGTGCGATTAGATCCGGAACTGATTTTTCATTAAGTCCAGAAATCAAATCTATATTGCGGAGAGGCAATTCAGGTTCATCTGCGGTTCCTTGCCAACGTATTCTTAAAATTCTTCCGCCTATCCCTGAGCCTTCAGCACCAAGGGGGCAACCTTGATCTACGATATAAATCGCGCCGTCAGGTCCCTGAGTAATTTGGGAAGGGAAAAACATGGGGTCTGAATAGGTAAGGAAAGGAAAGTATTCACTTGAAAGAAAAGAACTTTTATCTTTGGCAGGGAATAGGCCAAGAATTTCCTTGGATAAACTATCTGCGACGAGAAAAAGGTTTTTGAATTTTTGAGGCAGCTTATTGTCAGTATAGGCATGGGCTGAGGTGGCATGAACTTTGGGAATGTTGATGACGGAGTAACCTGGGTCATCACCCCCAAGTAAAATTCTAAAAAGATCTGGTTCATTGAGTGAAGAACCGTGTGCAATATGCCATCCGAAATCAAATCCTTCTGTTAAGTGAAGAAGCCTTGCACCGGACGGTTTTGCACCCGATGAAATCTGATCATCGACTGAAAACAAATTACCATTAATATCGAAGGTAAGATTTCCCTGGGCCTGGCGTATCCCCGTCGAATAAAGTTCAAGGTTTTTACCTTCTGGCTTGCAACGAGCGATTCCCCCTGTACGAAGAGTTTGTATTTTTTTGCCATCAGATCCTTCAAGCAGAGAATCGCCAGGCGGGAAATGGAAATAAAGCCATCCGTCTGGCCCGAAAATAAGTGAATTAATTTGATATTCATTAAAGCCGTATGCCCCTTTTATGATTGTTTCTGGTTTTGTTTCGAGTGAACCATCAGGTTTGATTTTGTAGCGATGAATGGCGCCTGAATCTGCAAGGTAAATGTAAGGATGTTGGATAACAAAAGCCGATGGGGAAAAAGGTTCGAGTAGAGTTAAAGGCTTTTCCCAAATGCCAGTGGTTTTATTTATGTTGAATACTTTTATTTTGTCAGGGGCAGGTTTTTTAAGAATAATTCCTTCTTTAAAATTCCCAATCGGCCAAGAAGAAGTTTTAAGTTCCTTCCTGAAATTTGGTGTTCGTTCTAAAACAAAGACTTTTCCATCATCTGAGAACGAAATAGAGGAGGGATTAACGATATTTGGGTTTTGTGCAATAATTTCAATTTTGAATCCTTCTAAAACAGCGATTCCTTTAAGTGCTTGATTAGATTCGCCTTGGTCAATCAAGATTGATTTAAGTTTTTTGGTTGATTGAGCAAAACTATTTGATTCTAAAGGACAAAAGCCTGTGAAAATATAAGGGAAGATCAAAACAATTGAAATAACGATGGATTTGTTCATGATTGATTTGCTTTACTCTTTTTAGGTGCAAGCATGGAAGTTAAATGCCGTTTGCTGGAATTACTGTAATCGTTTTTATTTCATTGTTGCTGAGAATTTGAATTTTTGATTGTTCGTTTGGAATACACTTGCTTGAGGCGTAAAAAAGATCTTCAAGTGAATCGGTCCAAATGTTGTTAAGAGAAAGAATTCTATCGCCTTTTTTAAGTCCTGCTTTTGCCATCACACTGTTTGGCGCTACGGAAATAATATTTAAACCATCAGCAGTATCGGATTCGGGTTTTTGAACTTCGAAACCCCAAATACCCTTCGAGCATAAAGTTTCCCGACTTTTGCCGCTTGCAGTTAACCGATCCATCATGGCCTTGATGGTGTCTTGGGGAATATAGCCGTTAGGGGCAAACTGAATGGATGAATCTTTGTAGTTGATGGTTAGTTTGTATCGAGAATAGGTGGAGAATCCAATGATACCTTCTATGGGGCCAAAGAATTTGGACATGACTTTGATTGTAGGGTGATCCATGACAATTACAGAATTGTTTTGAGCTTTTAAATTGCCCAGTTCAATCGATTGGATGTTGGCCTGACCCCCAGTTCCAAACAAGGAAAAGCCCAAAGAAGGTTTGATGACCTTGGCATCCGTAGCAACCTTGCTGCTGATGATGGTGACAGGGGCACCGGTATCAAATAACAAACGGTAAGGGCCTTTATCGTTAACCTTTACAGAAACAACGATATGCCCAGTTTTTAAAATTTCCAAAGGGACTTTAATGGATTCTTCTGCGTTGATTGTAGAGCATAGGAGTAAAGCCAGCATGCTTGATTGTAAAACGACAAGATTTATCGAAGGCATATTTACAAACCTTTCCCTGGAGTAAGTTCCAAAGCGATGATTTGTTTTTTTCGCATGATCTCGATATGTATTTTTTTTCCTTCAGGGGTGGTGCGGTACATTTTTGAAAGCTCATCCAAAGAGGTTACTTCAGAACCATTGAATTTTAAGATTAGGTCGTCCCTTTGGATATTAACTTTGTAAGCTGGGCTATCTTTTTGTACATCAATAATGGTCAAGGGTTTAGAGTCCGGATTAATAATCATGCCCAGGGCGCCACGCAGGGCAGGAGGCGAATCTTGTTTCTTGCCAGTGAAAGTACCAACAGCTTTCATGAAAGCTCCAAGTGTATCCAAACCCGACCCCGAGTTCTTCCCTGAAACACCCAAAGGAAATCTGGGTTTGAAATCGAGAGGAGTCCAGATCATGGTTTCCTTGGCGACATCAATTTCTATTTTGTGTTTTGCAAGTAAATCATACCCAATAAGGCCGTGCATTTCCAACCCGCCAAGCGCCATTCCATTCATACCAACAAGTTGGAACGGGGTTTCGAGTTTGACACGCAGGTTTTCTGAAAGAAGGCCACCTTCGATAAGGAATTTATCGAGAATGCACCAACCGTTTTCATCTGGTTTGAGGCCGAGTGATTTACCCGGCTCCGCAGCAAAAAAAGTTACAGGGGCACCGGTATCAACAATGAAGTTGAAAGGTCCCTTGTTGTTGATTTTTACTCTTACTACCAAATGGCTTGATTTGGTGACCCGTGTTGGAATCTCCAAAGGCATGGCTTGGGTTGCAGTTTCAAAACTCAAGAACGGTGCAAGAGCAAGAAAAAAAGCAGTCCAAGCAATGCGGTTGAAGATCATCAGATAAGCACTTCTTTCAATTATTTGATCGGAGAATAGTCTGTAGGGTTTAAGAAAACTGATTCAACTTTTTTGACCAGCTTCCCATTTTTTTCAGAGGCATCTCTTGCCGTATTCCACGCTGGATCCGCACGGAATCCTTTCCAAGAGGCATCTGCAGCCTCTTTGCTTGGATAAGCAAGAATGTAAACCATCATATCTTCAGCTTTGGTTTTGTCAGTGGGTTTCCAAAAGCCAATGATGGTGATGCCATGCTTTTCAAAAAGTTTGCAAGTGTGGTCCCGGAATCTTGCATGAAGAGCGTCCATTTTTCCAGGTTCAGCGTAGTAGGTCCGCATTTCAAAAACGCGCTCGGTCTTGGATGCATTCACAGTTTTTGCCTCTTGTGCATTTATGGGAGGGATACAGTTAAGCGCCCCCAAGGTTAAAGTTGCCACCAAAACAATTGTACTGTTCTTAAAGCTTGCGATCATGTGTATATCCTTGTTAAAAAGTTACTTGACGGGTTTACCTATACAGAAAAGATGGTTTTTGCCTCGAATATAAAGCTTATCGTTGGCGACAGCCGGCGTAGAGAAGACGGGTTCTGCCAAAGAGTTTTTACTGATCATTTTGAAACTGCCTTCCGCCTGAAAAATATAAACGTCACCATTTTCGCCAATCGCAAAAATGTTGTTGTCGATCATAAGGGGTGAAGCGGTGACAGGGCTGTCCAGCCTTTCGCTCCATAATTCTTTGCCGTTGATGGCAAGATTGCACATTGCCATTCCTTTGTCGGTAACGCTGAAAATATATTCTTGTTTGGAGATCATGGATGGGACATACGGGAAAGACTTTCGGTTTTCCCAAAGCAGGTTGGTGGGTGTAACATCGCCTTTGCCCCCAAGTTTGACAGCGATAAGGTGCCTATCGCCAGCTCCATCGCCACTGCATGCCAGAATAACACCAGCAGTAACTACTGGTGAGGCAACAGTGCGGAGGGGCATTTTGGAAAAGCTCCAAGTATAGTTCCAATTTTCAAGTCCTTTGTCAGCATCATAGCTGGTGATGCCTGCGGATGTGGCAACAAGAAGTTCAACTTTTCCGTTATCAAGAGTGTTGAACAAAGGGGTTGAATAACAAGCTCGGAATGCTTTTCTAGGAATATCCCAAAGAGTCTTTCCGGTTTTGGAATCAAAGGCAAGAAGTTGAGCGGAACCGTCTTGGTCGTTGTTAAAAATCACTTTATTATCGTGAACAATGGGGCTATGGCCTGGGCCATGTTGGCTATTGAATGTGCCGAGGTCTTTTTTCCAAACTTCGGTGCCTTTGAAATCGTGGGCGTATAATGCAATGTTTTTACCATCCCAGATGATGTTGTAGACTCTTTCACCATCGGTTGCTGGTGTACAGGAAGCCAAAGAATTTTTAATGTGTGTCTTGGCAACACCTGCGTTGAAAGACTTTTTCCAGAGGACTTTTCCGGAGCCAGAGTCGATACATTGGAGAAATCGCTTGCTGCCATCGGGTAGGGAAGAGTGAAGAAAAAGGTGGTTGCCCCAGATGACCGGCGCAGAGTTACCAACATCAGAAAGGGGTAATTTCCAAAGGACATTTTCGGTGTTGGAAAATTTGGTGGGTATGTTCTTTGAGTCAGAAATCCCGGTGCCATTGGGGCCGCGAAATCTTGACCAGTTGGCTGTATCAGCCAAGCAAAGTGCAGGGAAGAAGAGAATCAAAAAAGTAAAGCAAATCAAGCGCATTGGTATAAGCTCCGAAAAAGGGAAGCCTGAATCAAACAATTAAAAATTATTATAACATCCCTAAAATCAAAGAACAAAGGTTTGCCCCCTGTTAATTTAAGGATTCTTCTGTTTTTTTTGGAAGTCTTGGGGGCCATACCAGGAAGGTTATCAGTACCAGGCAACCGAATGCGATATGCATTCTCTCGAAATAAACATGAGGGATACCGGGGTAGAAAAGAATTCGGTTGGCGAGCTGTGGTATGAAAGGGGCTTCTGAAATATCCTGCCCAGCCTCGGTCCGAAGGTTTCTTTCCCACACGGTGAGGGGGCATTCGACATCAAGCATGCCTTCGATTGCGACAATACCGATGCAGAGAAGATGAATGGATCTAAAAACAAAGGCCCTGGCCCAGATCTTTTTGAAGATGATGCCAACTAAAATTGCAAGCTGGCCAAGTACCACGAATGCAACAAAGGCAAGATGGAATATGACCAGCGCATCTGCAAGAAAGGAATAATGCATGGATTAGAATAACACCGGTTTGCCTAATTTTCTGCGAATTACACTGAATTGGCCCATGTGCATCAAAGTATGGTTGGAGCAAAGGAGCAAAAGTTTTCCCAGGGTCGGGGCTTTGGCGGCAAGCCTGCCGGTGGTGGGCTTATCAAGATCGGAATCCTTAAGCTTTCGTAAAGCGGTCAGCGTTGCAGATCGGGATTCTTCCATCATCTTCAGATATTGAGCCTTGGTTAAAAAACCTGACTTGCTCTGCTTCGAGTTGGAATCGCGGCTATGTGTGCTTTCGAATTCGGGTGTAAGAACAGGGTAGGAAACACCAGGAAGATTATTGACAGTCATTCTTTCAGCAGAAATTAAATGCCCGATCTGCCAAGCTATATGATTGGCCCCTTCTACAGGGCAGACCAGCAAGTCTTCATCAGACAAATCCGAAAGGAACATTGAAAGCATTTGCCCGGTGGATTCCAAAGTAGAAGCTGTAATTTCAATAGCGGTCATGGTTTTTCCTCTTAGAGTAAAGTTTAAAAAGCATCATATCACGAAATCAAATAAATCAAAGTGTCCAATTCCAAGAATACATTTCTTCAAGGCGGGTGTGCTCGGTGAGATTGTATTGTAGTGGTGTAACGGTGATATATCGATCCCTTAGGGCAGCGGTGTCGGTTTCAGGGGTGGGGTCTGGGCAGGTGAAATCGGCCCCGATCCAGAAATAAGTTCTTCCTCTGGGATCGGTGCGTTTGTCGAAGCATTCTTCATAGGTGGAGGTATTTTGAGGAGCAACTCGAACCCCTAGAACGGGTCCATTTTCAAGGCTGGGAATGTTGACATTAAACAAAGCACCAGGAGCAGGTTTCTTGTTGATTATTTGCTCTACGACTTGCCTCGCCAATCCTGCACCCGTGTTAAAATCCAAAGGCCTTGGCTTAGTGTATTCCAAAGAGCAAGCAATGCTTGTGATACCAAAAAAAGCCCCTTCAATGGCGGCAGCAACTGTGCCTGAATAAAGGACATTGATGCCTGCGTTGGAGCCTGCATTCAATCCACTCACTATAAGGTCGGGCCGATAGCCAAGGAGTTCTCTCAGGGCAAGTTTAACACAATCGGCAGGCCTTCCCTCGACTGCCCAGCCTATCCGTGACATTTTTTCATCGTTGATTTCTTGAACCACAATGGGGTTGTTGAGTGTTACTGAATGGCCAGTGGCGCTCTGTTCTGTTGCGGGAGCAACAACATCAACAGTTCCAATTTTTTGAAGTTCCACTCGCAATGCCCTAAGGCCTGGAGCATAAATACCATCATCGTTCGTCAGTAGGATTCTCATTATCCTTGGGCTCCATTTCTGCTTCAAAGGCGGACTCTATCTCATTTTCCAGTTTTTTATGCCTTAATAAATGGTGATAATGCTGCGCAAAGCGATGAGCTTCATCCCGAACATATTGCAGCAAGCGTAATGCCGATGAATGCCTGCCTAATCGGATTGGTTCGGAATCTCCCGGACGGAAGATTTCCTCATCTTTCTTTGCAAGAGAAATCAGGCATGGGGGGATGATTCCCAACAACTTAAAGGCATCCAATGCTGCATTAAGCTGGCCCTTGCCACCATCAATGAGAATTACATCAGGGAATATTTCCTCGGAGTCGCGTTGTTTTCTAAATCGCCTGAAAACCACCTCTCGGATTGATGCGTAATCATCGATACCCTGGACTGATTTAATTCGGAACTTTCTATATCCCTGTTTAAAGGGTAAGCCATCGAGGAAGCTTACAAGTGAAGCTACAGTCTCTGTTCCGCCGAGATGAGCGATATCAATTCCTTCGATAGTTCTCGGGTTTGTGGCTAATCCAAGGATTTTTTTCAATCCATTTAGGCCTTTTTTTGGGTCGATGGGAAAGGCCCCAGGTTGTACATCGCGTTTGTTGTCGCCACGATCTTCAAGCTTTTCCAGAGACAAGATTTCATCGCGGATTCGTGCTGCTTTTTCAAACAAAAGTTCCTTGCTTGCAGCTTCCATCTCTTTACGCATTTTTCTCAGGAGTTTCTTTTTTCGTCCTTCCAGGACATGAATCAAAGATTTGATCTGGGCACGGTACTCTTCTCTGGTAACTCTGAAATTGCAGGGTGCAGTGCATTGTCTAATGCTGTGGAGCAGGCAGGGGCGGAACCATCGCCATCGGTTTTCATCGGATTTAATATCCAAGCTACAAGTTCGAAATTTAAATACACGTTGAAGTATCAGGAGTGCATGTTTGAGTGCCTTGGAATTAGTGAATGGCCCATAGAGCCTGACTCCCTTCCTTCGAGGTGAGCGTGTAAATTCGACCCGTGGGAATTCTTCGCGCACCCTTATTTGGAGGTAGGGAAAAGTTCTTCCGTCTTTTAATGCAGCATTGAAACGGGGTTGAATGTCCTTGATAAGCCTGGCTTCAAGAAGAAGGGCATCCACCTCGGTTTCGGCCAGCAGGAATTCAATTTCTTCGATCAGTGGTACAAGATTTTGTGTCCGGGGGTCCTCGGCAGCAGCCTTGGTAAAGTAGTGGGATGCCCTGTTGCGCAGGTTCTTGGCTTTGCCAATATAAAGAACAACCCCCTTGGCGTCCTTCATAATGTAAACACCGGGAGAGGGGGGGAATGTTTTAACTTTTTCGGAAGGAGGCAGGCTGTTTTCCATCTAACCCCAGTCCAGAAGAAAAATTAGAAGGCATTACCGGGGGACAATCCGGTCTTTGCCAATCATGGGCCTTAACACTTCCGGTATGATAACAGATCCATCAGCCTGCTGGTAATTTTCCAAGATTGCAACCATGGCCCTAGTCACTGCAACAGCAGTGCCATTAAGGGTGTAGGCGAATCGTGTACCTTTTTGGCCTTGGGATTTGCTGCGAATGTTAAGCCTGCGGGATTGATAATCAGTGCAGTTGGATGTGCTGGTAACCTCGCCATAATCTCCGCCATTGCCCCTGCCAGGCATCCAAGCTTCGAGGTCGTATTTTCGGTATGCTGGGCCGCCCAAGTCACCCGTGCAGGTATCGATTACCCGATAGCAAAGGCCAAGGCTTTGGAATATTTTTTCTTCGATACGAAGGATATCCAAGTGGATGGCTTCTGCTTGTTCTGGGGTGCAGAATGCAAACATTTCAACCTTGGTGAATTGGTGAACCCTGTATAAACCCCTCGTATCTTTTCCAGGAGCTCCAGCTTCGGTACGGAAGCAGTGAGAGAGTCCGGCGTACCGTATTGGCATGTCAGCTTCATCAAGAACTTGATCACGATGCATGCCCCCAAGGGTGATTTCCGCGGTGGCAACCAGACAAAGGTCGGTGTCAGAAATGGAGTAAACCTGACGTTTTTCGGGATCTGGATCCCGGGGGATGAATCCGATTCCTTCAAGAACTTCAACCCGAGCGAGATCTGGAGTAATTACGGGGGTGAAACCTTCCTGAACGAGGGTGTTCATGGCGTATTGAACAAGGGCAAGTTCGAGCAGGGCTCCCTCGTTCTTGAGATAATAGAATTTTTGACCTGCGACAGATGCGCCTGCTTCGAAGTCTGCAAGTTGCAATGAGTCACACAGGGCAACATGATCCTTGGGAGTAAAATCGAATTTCCTGGGCTGGCCCCAATGTTTTATTTCTTTGTTATCTTCAGCAAGCAAGCCGACCGGTGCATCTGGATGTGTCATGTTTGGGATGACATTCAAGGCTGATTTCAGATTGCTTTCGACTTCTCTGACTTGCGCTTCCATTACATTTACTTGTTCGCGAAGAGCCTTGCCTTCCCCAACCAGTTGTTGTTTTGTGGCGGGGTCTTTTTCTTTGGGGATGAGTTTGGATAATTCGTTTTGTTTTTGTTGGATAGTCTGGATGTTTGAGAGTAATTTTTTTCGTTCGTCATCAATAACAATTACCTTGTCGACATCTGCGACAAGATTGCGATTTTTGCAGTTGGATTTGACCGCCTCAAGGTTGGCACGGATAAAAGCTGCATCAAGCATGAGAAGTCAGGCCTCCAAAACAGAAAGATAACTTAAACGAGAGGGGTTTGATCAGGGCCTTTTTCCCAGCGGAATGTATGGTTGATCATTCTTACCCACAAAGATTTGCTCTGGGCGGAAGATACGGTTGTTTTTCAATTGTTCGAGCCAGTGAGAAGTCCAACCAGCGACGCGTGAAATTGCAAAAATAGGAGTGAACAAATCGCGGGGAATCCCCATGCTTTGGTAAACAATGCCCGAATAGAAATCCACATTGGGATAGATTCCCTTGGGGCCAAGAATTCCAGTTGCAATTTTCTCGATTTCGAGCGCAAGGTTGTAGATTTCAGGTTTGCTGGTTTCTGCAAACATGTGCTCTGCTAGTTCCTGAAGTACCGTTGCCCGGGGATCTTTAACTTTATAAACACGATGCCCAAAACCCATGATTTTCTTCTTGTGCAATACTGCATCTTCAAGCCAGGCCCTGGCCTTTTCTGCAGAGCCTATTTCCTCAAGCATATCAAGCACTTCTTCATTGGCGCCCCCGTGCAGTGGGCCAGCCAGCGTGCCTATCGCAGAATTTACCACGGTAAACGGGTTTGCCAGAGTCGAACCCGTAACCCTGCTGCTAAAAGTCGAGGCATTCATCGTATGTTCTGCATGAACGATCAGGCAGGCATCAATAACCTTGGTGATCGAAGGAGATGGTTCTTCCTCGGTAAGCATGTAATAGAAATTTGCAGCGTGTCCCAAATCGTCTCGGGGAGGAATCGCTGCATCACCACGCCTAAGGCGATGAAAAGCCGCAACGATTGTTGGTAATTTTGCAATCAATCGGATTACAGCTTCCCAATTTTTTTCAGGATCGGTCCGATCTTTCGTTGGGTAAAACATGCCACATGCTGCAACCCCTGCTTGTAAAGCATCCATGGGGTGGCCCGATTCTGGAAGACATTTGATAAGGTCGATGATTTTGTATTTTAATCGGCGATGAACACGCAGTTGACTGTCAAAGGTTGCAAGTTGTTTTTGTGAAGGTAGCTCACCCTTGAGAAGAAGCCACGCTGTTTCTTCAAAAGAACTTTCCTTGGCAAGGGTTTCAACAGCGATTCCTCTGTATTCAAGCCGGGCTCTTTTGCCATCAATAAAACTAATTGCAGATTCTGCAACAGGTACATCAGCTAATCCGGGACGGTATTCGGGTTCCGCCATGGTAGGGTCCCAATTTTAAAAGGTGGGTTGAAGTATTAATTCATATTTAACACCAATGATAGTATAGAAAACTTCGAATAAAAAGTGGGATAAAGAGTTGTATAATTGTTGTAAGTTTATGTTGTTAAAGGTTTTAAGTTAGTTGTTATAGTGTGTTTGTGAATAAAAATCGAAGAAATTTAAGAAGAGCCTAACGAGATTCATTGCAAGCCTGTTAAGTCTACTTAGAATGAAATATATGTCTACCAATAATATTTCGCTGGATTTGATTTCAACAACTTTCAAGCCTTCGCTGCTTTCCCTGTCATCCGAAAGCCTTAAAGCTTGGATCATGGAAAAACAACAACCGGCCCACCGCTTGGTTCAAATCAGGCAATGGTTGCTTTTAAAAAGATGCATGTCCTTTTCAGACATGAGCGATTTACCCAAAACTTTGAGAGATGAACTGGGAAATGCGTTTGCATTGTATTCCGAAGAAATTGAGATTCACAAAATTGCAGAGGATGACACTAGAAAATTAATACTCAAGCTTCAGGATGGTAACCGGATTGAATGTGTTTTGATGAAGGAGGAGAGCCGTAGAACGGTTTGCGTAAGCACCCAAGTGGGGTGCGCCATGGGGTGTGTATTTTGCGCCAGCGGAATTGATGGCGTTGTAAGAAATTTGAAGTCCTATGAAATTCTTGAACAGATGATCTTGGCCCGGAATTTGTTGCCTGAAAATGAAAGGCTCAGCCATGTTGTAGTCATGGGTATGGGTGAACCGATGGCAAATCTCGATAACTTGCTCGAAGCCCTTGAAACTGCTTGTTCCCCCAAGGGGCTGGGTTTGAGCGCAAGGCATATCACAATTTCCACGGTTGGGCTTCCTTTAAAAATAAGGCAATTGGGAGACACGGGAAAGCAGTATCATCTTGCTGTTTCGCTTCATGCTCCAAACGATGAAATTCGATCGAAGATAGTTCCAACCAATACCAAGATTGGTATTCATGATGTTCTTGAGGCTGCTGATTATTTTCATGAAGTTACAGGCAGACAGGTGACATTTGAATACATATTGTTGGGCGGGATAAATGATCAGAATGATCATGCACAGGAATTAGCTGCATTGCTTCGGAAAAGAAAAGCGCATGTAAACCTGATTCCATTTAATCGGGTCCAAGGGTTGCCTTTTCAGAAGCCAGAGCAGGATGCAGTGCATGAATTTGTTAGAATATTAAAGGCGTCCGGGCAAACGGTTACGGTTCGAAAGCGCAAAGGTGCAGATATCGATGCTGCTTGCGGCCAGTTGCGTAGAGCAAGCGGGCAAAAAAATTAAAGACTGATTAAAGCTTCAAATAACCTTTTAAACTTCACACCCTTAAGTGTTATAATAATTCTCATATTAAAGTTTTAATACGCTGAAGTTTTCAGGGAGATCATGTTGACAGCAATTGGCCAATCCAGTGCTCAATATGCTTTACGCGACCCAGACATCAGGCTGATGCTGCGGGTGCGTGCTGATGAAGCTGGCGCATTTGAACAATTGGTTCTTTTGTTTCAACAAAGGCTTGTGGTCATCTTGAAGCCAATGGTTGGAAGCAGGGAAGAAGCTGAAGATCTTGCCCAGGAAACATTTCTCAGGGTATATAAATCGCGTAAGAATTATCATCCGAAGGCAAAATTTAGCACCTGGCTTTTTACTATTGCCAATAATCTTGCATTGAACAGTATCCGATCTAAAAAGCGTCGGCCTCAAGTTTCTTTTCTTTCAACAGAATCAGGGCAGCAGCAACAACTTGGACTTGACCAGCGTCTACCTGAAAAACAAAGCCAACCCGAAATTCACCTCCATAATCTTGAACTTGCGGATGTTATTGCCAAGGCTCTGGATGGTTTGAATGAACGTCAAAGAATGGCGGTTGTTTTAAACAAATACGAAGACATGAACTATGCCGATATTGCTGTGGTGATGGGGCTTACGCCAAAGGCGGTGAAATCGCTTTTAAGCAGGGCGAGGGTAAACCTGCGTGAGGTATTGAAAAAATACATATACATGGATGGCCCTTCACCAGAGAATTACGAAACATAATTTAAAAGGGCTAAAAGATGGCTGAACCAGAACATCCTGATGATTCGCTTGAAAAAGAAGAGCTTTATTCATCGTATCTGGATGGTGAGATGACGGAAGAGGAAGCCAGGGAGTTTGAAGCCAAACTGGCGTCAAGCCCGGAGGAGCGCGCCAATTTTCAAGCCATGAAAAAAACCTGGGCGATGCTTGATTACCTGCCAAAGCCTGATGTAACCGTGTCGTTTACAGAAAAAACTATGGAAAGGATGAAGGCATTAAGTAGTCCGACGATTGCAATAAAGGATTATTCGGCTGTAGTAAGGGGAATGGTATTTGCTGCTGTGTTATTAATTTTATTTGCAGGAGGAGTTCGAGTTGGAACACTATCTTTCAAAGAAACAATCAATGTTGATGAAGAGTTGATAAAGAATTTGCGGCTTTACGAATATAAAAACATATACGAACAAATTGAGAATATCGAATTTTTGAAAAAATTGGATGCACCGGATTTGTTTGGACAGGATCCCTCTGGCTTGTGAAAAGGGTTGGCTATGCGTTTAATTAAATTGTCAGCGATTTTCCTTATGTTGGTAGGTTTGGTTGCCTTGGGAATGCCTAGGGGAATTTTTGCTGATGCCCGTGATGAACAGGAGCAAAAGTATCAAAGTATTCTTAAAAAATTGAAGGCTTCGCAGGAGCATTACAACCAGTTGTTGAAGAATTACGAATCATTTCAGGCGTTACCCCAGGAAAAACAAAAATCCCTTAAAGATCTTGATGATGCCATTCATCAATTGACGAAGAGTTATGATTCCATTCAGGCAATAGGCAGGGAAAAGCAGATTCTTCCAAAGAAAATGGAAGGTAAGTCAGATGCACAGGAAGCGGGAAGATTGCTGGAAGTTTTTCAGAGGTTTGGGGATTGGTATGAAACTTTGAATCAAGCGGAAAAAGAGAACCTTGGGAAAGCCTCTTATCCTGATGGTCGTATTGAGGAAATTAAAAGGATTTTAACAAGCCAATGGATGATGCGCCTTCCGAAAGCTGATTTAGATGGTTTGTTGAAATTAGATGAGAAGATGCGTGCTGCTCAAATCGTTAAGATGAAAAAAGAAGAACAATTAAGGATTGCTCAATCCTTCGACAAGAAGAAAAAAGTTGGATTGTATTCGGAGGATTCACAAAAGTTCATTACCCAAGTCAAACAGCAGTTAAGTGGTGAACAGTTGGAGAAAATTGGGAAGTTGGAAGGTAAAAAAGGTGCGTTTGTGAAAATGATAATGGACTTCGCTGAAGATAATCCCCTTCTACCCTTAAATAAGATGGGAACCAAATATTTGACAATGAAGGATTTGCCACCGGAAGTTTCAGCGCAATTGAAAATTTTGAAACAAGCAGGTGCATATAAACAGAGTGAAATCACCAAAGTAGAGAAGCGGTGGCCGGCGTTTGCCAGGGCAGTTACCGAGATAATAAGGAGAAGTGATCCTACCTTTAATTACGAATTCGGGGCCTGCAAACTTGAAGATTTTCCCGAGGATGCGAGGGTGGTGTTGGACGAGTTGGTCCAGATGTTGCAGGAGGATGAAATTGTCAAGCTTCAGTCGTTGGAAGGAAAATGGCCAGATTACCCTTTGATGATTAGGGATCTGGCCAGAGTGCATTTGGTAATCGTACCTGGGATTTCAATTCCCCCGGAGTTGTTGCAATTAAAACCGGGGAAAGGGCCTATGATGCTTCGTTGAAAATTAGCCTTTGGCGTTAAGCTGAATGGCTGAATTATCTGCGACATTAACCCAAACATGAACATGTGGGCTGCCCCTGAAATACCAGACAAACGAAGGGCCTTCCAGACGCCAATTATCCCAGACTCCATCTTTGCCGATATCGCCCTGCTGATAAAAACTAAGGTTGCAGCTATCTAGGCCACCTTGTTTTTCCAGGCAAGCCATTGCTTCGTTTTGATCATCCATTCTAAAAGGTTCGATCAAGCCGCTGAGTACGCCTTGAAGTTCTTTTTTCTGCGTGGAATCCAGCTTGTTAACAGCGATCCCGGAAAACTTGCCTTCCTTGCCTTTGAACTGAACAGCAGCTTCAGGAGGAGTTTTTTCGACCAACGCAATTTTTCTTTGATCTTCGCTTAAAAGTTGATAAACCTTGTTGGCTTTCAAAGCTTGTGGCCAGAAGATATTGCCTTTGTGATCTGCCCCTTCGTTGAAGGTATCAGCGGCATGCCCATAGAAAATAGGACCGCCAAATGCCACGCTTTCTTCGGAGTTGCCATCGGCACGCAGGGTCATGTGTCTGCCAGTCATGACAAATTCGAATTTGCCTGAACCGGGTTTTCCGAAGATTGCGATGCTTTGGTCAGCGCCCCATTCTTTGCCATTGGTGTCATCTTTAAGTTGTTTAAGGAATTTGGAATACCATTCAGGGTTGACGAGGCCTTTGAAAATATCATGAATGATGTCTTGTTGTTTTTTTGAGTAATATTCGCTGCGAATATGCGGCTTGGTAATCTGCCAGTTATTTGAGACGAATGTTCGTAGCAATCCTCTGTTAGTGTCTTTATGATCCCAATCGAAGCAGATTTCTTTTTTTTGTGCATCGGTTAGGGACTCATATAACCCTTTTACAGCAGTTTCAGCGGGTTTAGAAGTGTCAGGTGCAGCTTGGGAAAATTGGGTTCCGGTAGCAGCGGTGGCAATTCCAATAGCTGAGACACTCTTGATGAAGTCTCTGCGATTAAGGGGATTTGAATCGGGGCTTTTGGAATTTGAAAAAATCGGGTCGCTCATGAAAGTCTCCTGTTGATAGGGGGAAGAGGACTTATTGGATACTAACCTATAAGAGAGATGATAACAAAGAACAATCTTGGATCATGCAGGATTATTTGGTGGGGAAGGGGGCTTACCCTTTCCTGCCTTAATGTATGCTTCCCTGCCTTTTGCGTAATCATCAGAATGCAATATTTCCAAATTTGCAGAACCACTTTCAAGGCATTGTGCATGAATTTGCTTAAGGAAGGGTACACACCATCCACAACCACTACCCGCGCCTGCGCATTCAGAAAGCATGCTGGCAACTTTGGGCTTTTCATGGCGAATAAAGCTTAGAATTTTTCTTTTGCTTACATGGAAGCAGTAACAGACTTTAGCATCGATTTCCATCTGAAGGTTCCTTTTAAACTGTTTCTTCTGTGTAATTTAACATGAATTTTGGAAATACCAAACATCGGATTGTGCAAATGCTATTGCAGGCAAACTTAAACTTGTTATCTGGCAAAGCGGTTGAATAGAGGAGATAAACGAACTTCTGGGAAGAAATTATATTTATAATCAGGAACCTTAGTGAAAGATTACTTCAAGAATTTGTTGAATCTATTTGTAGTGTTGATGATAAGCGCTATTTTGTGTGAATCCATTGCTTATTCTCAACAGCCAATGCCTTTGCCTCCATCGCCATTACAGCAAGCAGTCCCTCCGCCGGCACCGCAACCTCTTTTAGGGGCTCCAATACCTGCTCCCAATTCGGTTCCATCTGCACCCGGCTTACCAAGCGATCCTGTACGTTCGCCATTAGACCCTATGAACATAGATAGTTTGCCACCAACACTTTTTCCTCAAACCCCTGTATTGGTCGATAATCTTACAAGAGACAAAAGTATTTATGGTTCGGTAAAAGAAGATCCTGCAATATTTATTAATGTTGATTTTGGCGCAGTATTGCCCAATCTAAACAATCAGCTTCAATCTTCGGTTACTTACCAGCATGGCCGTGTGGTAAATATCAATCTGCCTTCTGCTCCATTAGACTGGGCTTTTCAGCCACATTTGGAATTAGGATATCGGTTGGCAGGAGAACAAGGTGGGTTTTCGGTGTCGTGGCGTGGATTTTCTTCTTCCGGAAGCTCGAGCGAGCCAATCAACAAGCTACCCGCAACTGTAAATACAGAAGTAAGTTTTAATATTGGCGATATCGATTATATTGCCCCGATGTTTCAACCATTTAATAAGTTTGATGTGTTTTATCGGATTGGGGCCAGGATAGGTGGCATATATTTTTCTTCGACCCAGGAAAACGCGTTTGAAAACTTTTCAGAAACAAACTATATGTTTGGCGGGGGCCCACACTTTGCGATCGAAACCCACAAGAGATTTGAAATAATACCGGGGTTTTCCCACTTTGCAATAGTTGATGGCACCGTGCTTATAGGGCAAACCAGCCAGAATTTTTCTGCAACTCAGGGGCCATTTTCAGGAACCAGCAGCCAATTTACCATTCAATCCATCCCTGCAATAACTTTCCAAACAGGATTTAGCTTTACACCAAAACGAGCATCCAATACCAAGTTTTCAATTGGTTATCAACTTGAGCAATGGTGGAACATTGCCAATGTCAATGAATCCAAGGGGCAGTTGGGCGATAATGGTTTCTTCCTACGCTGCCAGGTAGATTTCTAAGATTCCGGTTTTAATGCTTGCGTTCAATTCTGGTGATTCTATTTTATTACATAATATTTAACTCTTCGTTTCTTCGGATTAAATCATGAAATATCGAATACTTGGAAATACCGGCATCAAGGTTAGTGAACTTTGCTTGGGAACCATGACATTTGGCAAGCAAGCGGATGAGCGTGCTTCGTTTGCAATCATTGACAAAGCTGTTAATGCGGGGGTTAATTTTATCGATACCGCAGATGTCTACCCGATTCCCCCAGATGAAAACACTTGGGGAGCGACGGAAGAAATTATAGGTAAATGGCTTAGGGGTAAAAGAAATCAGTTTGTTCTTGCAACTAAATGCAAGCAGCGGGTGGGCACTTCGATCAACGATGAAGGGTTGTCTCGAAGGCATATTATGAATTCCGTTGAGGCAAGTTTGAAACGCTTGCAAACCGACAATTTTGATCTTTATCAGGCTCATGCGCCCGATCCAAATACTCCGCTGGAAGAAACTCTTCGAGCCTTCGATGATCTTTTGCAACAGGGTAAGGTGCGGGCAATTGGTTGCTCGAATTACCCAGCTTGGCAAATTGCTCTTGCTTTGGGGATTAGCGATAAGCAAGGTTGGTCGCGTTGGGCCACGGTTCAGCCCAGATACAACATGCTTTACCGGGAAATTGAGACCGAACTTTTACCCCTTTGCCGAAATCAGAACTTGGGTGTTCTTTGTTATAATCCTTTGGCTGGTGGCATGTTGACCGGCAAATACAATTCGTTGGAAAGCCTGGATGCAGGGGCCCGCTTTTCTTTGGGGAAAACAGGGGATCTTTATCGTGAGCGCTATTGGCATCAGGCCCATCTGGCAGAATCGAACCGATTAAGTGAGTTTTTTAAAAACCGGGGAAAATCGATCATAACTGCTTCAATAGCCTGGGTTTTGGCACAATCGGGGGTGACTTCTGCTATTTTAGGTGCTTCGCGAGCAGATCAGTTGGATTTAACTTTAAAAGCTGCCGATTTTATACTTGAAGATGAAGAAAAAGCTTTCTGTAACCTTGCATGGTATAATTTACCCAGACCAGTGACCCCTCCTGGTTAAATAATTAAAGTTAGTACTTGAAGATATTCTTATTTCAGGCGATACTTTAACTGTAATATTTGAAGGATTTGAGTTTGTATCACGCCATTTGATTTTTTCCTAAGTACCGTTTTGTGGAGATCCAATAATGCTGGTAATTCCATCTTGGCCCGGTAAAGATACTTGTGACGGGATAACAAGAAGAGAAATTCTCCGTGTTGGCGGTAGCGCTGCCCTTGGTATCAGCCTTGCAGATATTTTTAGTTTGCAAAAGGCAAGTGCTGCAAGCAACCAATCCGGTGGCCCTGGATTTGGAAAAGCTAAGAGTGTAATTCTTGTTTACTTGCAAGGTGGTCCAAGTCATCTGGACCTTTGGGATCCTAAAGAAAATGTTCCTGACAATGTACGAAGCGTGTTCAAAGCCATCGACACTAAAATTCCCGGGGTAAAGTACACTGAGTTACTGCCCAAATTGGCTCAAGTGAATGATAAATTCACCATGATTCGGTCCATGAGCTATACACCAGTTGGATTGTTTAATCACACTGCTGCGATCTATCAAATGTTGACAGGCTACACCGCAGACAAAGTCAGCCCTTCTGGTCAATTGGAACCGCCAACACCTAAAGATTTTCCTAATGTTGGTTCTAATGTTGTGAGAATCAAGCCCCCAGTAAAACCAATGTTGCCTTTTGTCATGCTTCCCCGCCCATTGCAGGAAAGTAATGTAGTAGGCAAGGGTGGAACTGCTGGTTTTCTAGGGCGAGCCTATGATCCATACCTGCTTTATCCCGCAGGCGACGACATGGACATGACCAAGATGGATCGTATTAAAATTGATGATCTAAAACTTCGCGAAGAAACAAATGCCCAAAGGCTTGAACGAAGGGCCAGCCTTCGTGAATCAATAAACAAGGGTTTGCCTGCCCTGGAAGATGCTACATCCAAGTATGCACTCGATGATTACTATGGCAAAGCACTCAGTCTGGTTATTTCTGGAAATGCCAGGAAAGCTTTTGAACTTGGTCAAGAACCCAAGGCCATGCGCGAACGGTATGGCATGAATACCTTTGGTCAAAGTTGTTTGTTAGCTCGCCGATTGATCGAAGCTGGAACGAAGTTTGTTGAAATCAACTGGCCAAAAGTAGCAAACTCCGACAACCATTCCTGGGATGTTCATGTTGGTCTTTCCAAGCGTATGAAAGATCAATCTGCACCAATGCTTGATTCCGGTCTTACCACTCTAATTTCAGACCTTGATGAAAGAGGTTTGCTTGCAGAAACTATGGTGATTGCAGTTGGCGAATTTGGTAGAAGCCCTCAAAGAGGTGTATCTACTTCTGGCAATCAAAACAATGATGATGGACGCGATCACTGGCCCTACTGCTACACTGCGGTGGTTGCAGGCGCAGGCGTCAAGCGTGGTTTGGTATATGGCAAGTCTGACAAGACTGCTTCTGCCCCAGTGGATAACCCTGTTCATCCACGAGAATTGCTGGCAACCCTGTACCATAGTGTGGGTATTGATCCCGGTACTATTGTTTTCAATCATTTGAATCAACCCAGGGAACTGGTTCAAGGCGATCCTGTTACGGGGATTCTTTCATAGTAGAATAGAGTTTAAGTTGGCATATCGACCGGCTCATTATTGTGCCGGTCGTTTTCTTTTTACAGGGCTTTTAATGGTTCGTTCACCCAAACAAAGATGCGAATGGCTTGAGCAGCAATTGCAGGTATCGTTACCTGAAGAGATACTTTTGTTCTGGGAATTTGCAAAATCACTCCGTCCATTAGAACCGCTGAACGCACTCGAGGATTCCTTGGGAATTTATCTGGTTGGAGCATTTGAAATTCTCTCCGGTAAATTCGAAACTTACTCTGGCGAGATACCGATTTCACTTCATTGGCGCTATGGCCTTGACCCCCCTGAGTTTTTTACGCTGTTGGCAAGAGGGGAAGACCGCTGGCATGCAGGTTATTATATTGATGCCCCCGCTGGTAAAAGTTATTGTGTGGCTTCTTACTGTGCAAATGATGGATTGCAGTTTGATTTTGATGGCAGGAGTTTGTTTTCCGCTGTTGAAAGATATCTGGATGTCAAGGAGTTAATCAATGATGAAGATGAAGCTTCTATGACTGGCCATGATTTGGAGGAAAATAAAAAAGCATGCGGTAAAGTGCGAAAAGCATTGCTTAAATATAAACCCTTGGCAAAAAAAAAACAGGTAGGCAGGCGTCTTCTTGTTGAAAAAACAATTGATGGTGTGGGGGTTGTAGCCGCTGAAAACTTAGTAGGGGAAATTGATAAATCCATCAAGAAGAAAATACCCTACATGGTCTGGTCTGATACGGATTACGAAGATGTTGTGAAAGAGGCATTTCGATTGCAGGCATTGGGGAAATCTGCGACCGCATTAAAACTTGCAAAAGATTTATGGCAGGTAGGCGATGAGCAGCGAATCCGAGCAGCAGCAGCAATAATGACAGAAACGTATGAAAAATTAGCCAGGCATCCCTTTAATAAAATCCTAGGGGATCACCTGGCTTATTTAAATCGTGAATGGCTGGACATTATGGATGCCAGCAGTTGAACCTAGTTGACCTTTAAAAGTTCAACTTCAAAAATCAGGTCAGCATTTGGAGGAATAACTCCGCCAGCACCGCGTGCGCCATAACCAAGATCAGGGGGAATGGTCAGTTTGCGTTTTTCGCCAATTTTCATTCCTGCAACGCCTTCATCCCAGCCTTTGATAACCATTCCAGCGCCCAACCCGAATACAAATGGTTCTCCGCGATCAACGCTGCTGTCAAACTTCTTACCATTGCTCTTTAGCCAACCTGTGTAATGCACGGTTACTTTTTTCCCAGCTTTGGCTTCATCGCCAGTGCCTTCTTTAAGTATTTCATATTCCAGACCAGAAGCAGTTTTCATTGTCTTTCCTTTTTTTGTTTCCTGAGCAAAGCCATTGCTCAATGTTGTAAGGGCAAAAAGTACCACAAGAGCAACCATGCCCCGAGTTCGAAGAATCATGATTTTTCCTTTCTAGAAAAAGTAATGCCAAATGGCTAATAAAATATATCTAACAGGAGTTAGGAATTAGGCCAAGAGGAAAGTGTCAACCTACCTTAAAAAAGTAGTACGAGGCAAGTATGTAACCAATTGCGATAATGACAAATCTTAGCAATTTCCTGGGTATTCTCTGGCTGAATGTGCCCCCTAAATATCCTCCAATGATGGAGAAAAAAGCCATTCCTCCTGCAAACTTCCAGTTCATGGGTGCATCCATGCAAAAAACGAATGCAGCAACGGAATTGATGGTGAATGCCAGTACATTTTTTAAGCCATTAACCCTGAAAATATCCGGGATCCCCATGAATGACAGAGCCGCTATCATTAGGATTCCAATGCCTGCCCCAAAATATCCACCATAAATAGCAACTAAAAATTGAAACAGAACCAAACCCAAAATCGTGAAAAAACTCTTTGTTGGATTGTCCTCCACCATGGAGTCCATACTTTTTTGTTTGGAAATCAAAGGCTGAATTAAAAATAAGGTTGATGCTAATACCAATAACCAGGGTACTAACAAGCGAAAGTGCTGAGGAAATCTGGTAACCATCATGGCTCCCAGTATGCTCCCTGCAATACTGGGGGGGATTAGAATTAGCAACCAGCTTTTAATGCCTTTAAGGTGTGCCCTGCTTCCCCATGCACCTGCCAGTGAGCCAGGAAAAAGCCCAACAGTGCTGGTGGTGTTAGCCATCACTTCAGTGCCAAGTGAATAAACTAAAGCGGGGAAAGTAAGCAAAGTACCTCCGCCCGCAATTGAATTAACAAACCCGGCGGCAAGCGCTGCAAGTGCGCAAATCAGATATTCAACCCAGTGTTCCAAGGTTCACTCGTTATTGTTTAGGATTCCCAATGAACCGTGACACCAAGATATTCATCTTTGTTTTTCAACAACCCATCGTAAGCCGATGTAAGCTCTGTGGGTTTGATTTTATGGGTGATAAGCCCGTTGAGATTTAACCTGCCGTTTGCAAGTGCTGCTAAAAGCCAATTCTGTGCCTTGTGAATGTTCCAATTGCCATTCAGGCGAATATGTGCAGGTTCAAACAACATGTTGCCATGCGCCCCGCAAACCTCGATGTAGCGGCGATGAAGGTCATCATAGAAGTTAACATCGGAAGCTTTACCCCTTGGGCTGCCAACCACGATAACCTGACCCGCATCGCAGGCGAGAGACATGGCTTGAGGGACAGCATCTGGAATGCCAGTTGCATCAACGACGATTTCCGCACCCGGGGTGAGTATTTTTCGAAGTTGCTCTTTGATTGGTCCGTTGGCGGGGTCAATGACAGCATCAGCGCCAGCTGCAAGAGCAGCCTTTCGCCTCATGGGAACCGCATCGATACCAATAACAGGGTTGGCTCCCGCAGCCATCAGGCAACGCAGGGAAAATTGCCCAATAATTCCAAGGCCTAAAACTGCAGCACTTCTGCCAAGAGTAAGCCCAGCACGAATGGACGCACCCATGCCATACCTTGAAATACAAGCCACCGCAGCTTTTTCGAAGTCAAGATTATCGGGCAATTTCCACCACTTGCCCCGTTCATGGGTTGTGCTTAGAAGTTCATGGGAAGCATGATTACCGGGAAAACTAACTCGGTCGCCTTCTTTTAGACCGCTTATATTTTTGCCTACTTTAAGAACAATGCCCGCAGCGGAATAACCAGGCCTGAAAGGAAACTTCCAATCAGGCATGCTGGGATCTTTAAGCCATTGATGGGAACCAGTGTAAACAGCCAGTTCTGTGCCAGCGCTGATGGCAGATACCTTGGTTTCCACGAGAAATTGGTCTGGTGCTGGGTCGGGAATTTCGACTTCCCTAAGGCCGGTTTTGTGTGGTTCAAGAATAACAGCTTGGACGGCTTTCATGTTTTGTTCCTTTCAAAAAAACAGTATGAAAAGATCCTAGGGATAAAATGCTTCCTTGTCATGTCAATTCTTCCCCCAACTTTTCCCAAAGATTCCTATAATAGGTTTTGGAAGAGAGCATGCTTATTCAGGAACAAATTCATGATCTGGGAAATTGAAATACAGCCTAAAGATTCGGACCTTGAAAAATGCAGGGTTAACAAGGATTTTCACCTGCTGACGCCGGGTGTAAAAGTAAAAGATCCGATTACCTCTGCTTCCAAGGGGTTACTAGTTTCGGGCGAAATCAGTGGCGAGCAGATTCAAAAATTAGTGACAGAACTTCTTGTAGATCCCGTGGTGGAAAGCTGTACCATCAACAAGCTTGGAAATCTGCCTGTTGGCGAAGGTACCAACGATCCCTGCCTTGCAACAGTACTCTTAAAACCAGGCGTAATGGATCCTACCGCTTTAAGCATCATCCAGGCGGGACAGGATTTGAAAGTGCCTGTTGTTTCAGTTCGCAGTTTTCGCAGGTATTTTGGCGCCCCTCTTGCATCCAATGAAAAAGATGTTTTGTTTAGAAGAGTTCTTGCGAATGATGCCATTGAAATGGTGGTTGAAGGTCCGATCAATCAAAAACATGTCGCAGAGGGAGTTCCTTACTTATTTAAAAAGATCGTGGTTCCCATACGTGATTTGAGCCACGAGGAACTTGAAAAACTCAGCAGGCAGATGAGCCTTTCTTTGAACCGTGAAGAAATGATTACCATCCAAGAGCATTACCGAAAAGTGGGTAAAGATCCAAATGATATCGAATTGGAAACCATCGCCCAAACCTGGTCTGAACATTGTTCGCATAAAACTCTTAAGGGCAGGGTTGATTTCGATGGCAAGATCTACAACAACCTTCTTAAGGAAACCATTTTTGAGGCTACCCGCTTCTTACGAGAAAAAGCAGGCAAGGAGGATTGGTGTGTCAGTGTGTTTGAAGATAATGCAGGTGTCATCAAGTTCGATGAAAACTTCCACCTTTGCTTCAAGGTTGAAACGCATAACCGCCCCTCTGCTATAGAACCCTACGGTGGTGCGAACACAGGAATCGGTGGCGTTATCCGTGATCCCATGGGCACCGGCCTTGGCGCAAAACCTGTTTGTAATACTGATATCTTTTGCTTTGCCCCACCTGATACTCTTGCTTCAACTCTGCCTGATGGTATTTTACACCCGCTTAAAATAATGACCGGTGTTGTTTCAGGGGTTCGCGATTATGGAAACCGCATGGGCATTCCTACCGTTAATGGTGCGGTTTGTTTTCATAATCGCTACCTTGGTAACCCTCTGGTTTTTTGTGGTACTGCAGGCCTTATTCCTGTCGATAAAGCTGTTAAAAAACCCTTGGCAGGTGATTTTGTCGTGGCAGTTGGGGGCAGAACTGGTCGCGATGGTATTCATGGCGCCACATTCTCTTCTGCGGAATTAAATTCAGATTCAGAAAAAGTGAGTGGCGGAGCGGTTCAAATCGGTAATGCGATTGAAGAGAAAAAAGTTCTTGACGCTGTTCTCAAAGCCAGAGACTTGGGCCTTTATAATTCGATTACCGATTGCGGTGCAGGTGGGTTTTCCTCTGCAGTTGGTGAAATGGGCGAACACTTGGGCGCTTCCATTCAATTAGATCAAGCACCCCTTAAGTATGCTGGCTTATCCTACACTGAAATCTGGATTTCCGAATCGCAGGAAAGAATGATACTTTCTGTTCCCAAGGAAAACCTTGCAAAATTGAAGGAAGTTTGCAAATGGGAAGGCGTGGAAGCTGTAGAACTTGGCGTTTTCGAGAACACTGGCAGGCTTAAACTTTTTTATCAAGGTTCCGAAGTTGGTGACATCGACCTAGATTTTCTGCACAACGGCAGGCCTAAACAGGTTAGGAAGGCAGCTTGGAAAACCCCTACAGAGTCTTCTTCCAATCCTTCCGCTCCCGCTAATCAAAATCTAGGCGAAACTTTGCTTAAACTCCTTTCTTCCCTTAATATATGCAGCAAAGAATGGATCATCAGGCAGTACGATCACGAAGTGCAGGGCGGTAGCGTTATCAAGCCTCTTGTCGGAATTTTAGAGGAGGGCCCCTCTGATGCATCTGTGGTTATGCCCGTACTTGGGGCAACAAAGGGCTTTGCTGTTGGGTGTGGGTTATTGCCTGATTACGGTGACCTAGATCCTTATGCAATGGCGGCCTGCGCAATTGACGAAGCTGTTAGAAATGTTGTTGCAGTTGGTGCGGATCCTTCCCGCATTGCCATCCTTGATAATTTCTGCTGGGGTAATACTGATAGGCCAGAAGTTCTTGGCTCGCTGGTGATGGCAGCAGAAGCTTGCAAAGATTTTGCGATCGCTTACCAAATGCCTTTTATCAGTGGTAAAGACAGCCTCAAAAATGAATTTCATGCAAAAGGGAAAAGTATTGTCATCCCTCCAACTTTGCTGATTAGTGCCATTGGTATTGTTCAGGATGTGCGCCAGTGCGTTACCATGGACATGAAAAAAGCTGGGAACAAGTTGTTCCTTGTGGGGCGCCTTACCGAAAACATCGGTGGCTCGCAGTATGCAAAAGTGCTTCAATTAACCGGTGGCGTTGTTCCCAAGCCTGATGCAAAGGAAGCCATTGATATTCATAAAGCAATGCATCGCGCAATTACTGCTTTAACGGTTCGATCCTGCCATGATGTTAGTGAAGGCGGTTTAGCTGTTACTGTTGCAGAGATGGCATTTGCAGGGGGTATTGGTGCAGATATCCATGGACTCAACACCTTGGGGAATATTCCCTTTGCTTCCATGCTGTTTGCAGAACCTCCAACCTGTTATGTGGTTGAAGTTGAGCCTCAAAAAGTAGAACAATTCCAAGCTATTTTTAAAGGCCTGCCCGTGCATGAAATTGGCACAACATGTGTGGAAAAACGATTGAGGTTTGTAGGGCCAACAGGGGAATGGGTACTATGGACATCGCTTGAAGATTTACGAAAAGCCTGGCTTTCCACCCTGAAGTTTTAACCCTGTAATGGGCCAAGATATCCACCATTTTCTGGATAACCGGCTTCAATAAATCCTTGCAGGATTATTTGCGCAGCGATCTGGTCACGCTTTTCCTTGCGTTTCCTTGGGTTTAATCCAGCTTCACGCATATAAGAGTTTGCTTCAAAGGTGCTGAATCGCTCATCGAAAAAGTACACTGGTAAATTAAGGGTTTGGTGCAACCATTCGCCATAGGCCCTCGCTTCTTTGGCTTTGTCGCCTTCCCTTCCATCGGAATGAATGGGTAACCCGACCACGATCCCCGTTATTTTTTCGTCAAGAACAATTCGTTTGAAGTAAGCAGTGTCCGCTTTTTCATTGATGCGATTGCGCGTTTCAAGTGGGAACGATATTCCAACGGTGGAATCTGCAAACGCCAGTCCTACACGCACTTTTCCAAAATCAATCCCTAGCCAGCGTGACATTATAAGTATAATTCCAATCCTCTTTTTCGCAGGAGATCAACCAGTTGTTTTACTCCAGCTTCATCCCGTTTATCGGCCACTAGAAGGGCATCGCCATCCCGGACAATAATAAGGTTCTCCACGCCAATCGTAGTGGTTAAATTATTGCGATTATCCGAGACAATTATGCAATTACTTGTTCGGATGCCACAATGTGAGGCGACAACAGTGTTGCCATCCGCATCTTGTGGGTGCAATCTTTCAAGGGCTTGCCAACTGCCCACATCGTCCCATTTATAAGGCGTTTGAAGAACCATCACTTCCTTGGCTTTTTCCATCACCGCATAGTCAACGCTGATTTTCTCCATGCCTGCGAATTCGGTTTCCAATACAGTTTTGCGCTCCGGAGTATCCCAGGCCGCTGCTATTTTTAACGCTGCATCGTGCATAGCTGGTTTGTGCTCCTTTAGGGCAGCAAGCACGGTGCTTGCACGCCAAACAAATATGCCGCTATTCCAAAAGTAGTTTCCTGATGCAAAGAATTGTTGCGCTATTTCAAGCGAGGGCTTTTCCTTGAATGCAGAAACTTTGTAGGCTGTCAGCCCCTGTTTTTGTGCTGCTTCCGGGCCTTTTTGGATATAACCATAGCCCACGGAAGGGTAGGTGGGTGGGATGCCAAAAGTTAAAAAAGTGTTCGGGCTATCC
This sequence comes from Planctomycetota bacterium, assembly GCA_009920765.1. Taxonomy (GTDB): domain Bacteria; phylum Planctomycetota; class Planctomycetia; order Gemmatales; family Gemmataceae; genus UBA969. The sequence continues at coordinate 27,894 of RFZJ01000022.1, forward strand.
TTGCAGATTTCATGTGCTGCATGAACTGCCCTGCGGAATTCCTGCACTGGCTCGATTACATGGTCTGCGGGGCTTACCAGCATTACTGCTTCCGGATCATTTTTAATAATCAACGCTGCACCTAACGCAACGCAAGGCGCTGTATCCCGCCCCATGGGTTCCCCAATGATATGATCGTTTGAAAGTGCGGGAAGATGCGCTTGCGTTTCCTCACGGTAAGCTTCCGAGGTAATCACCCACATACGCTCAGGTGGAACAGCGGCTTCAAGCCTTTCATAGGCTTGTTGAATAAGAGATCTGTCGCCACCCAGTTGCAGGAATTGCTTGGGTTTTTTTTGTCTGCTGCGGGGCCAGAACCTAGTACCCCCACCACCTGCCATGATCATTGCATGTAACATTTAAACCTCCTTGGGTTAATCTTGTAATAATAATGGAAATTTTGCTTGGAAATTGCTTGGAAGTTTTCGAGATAATTCTTCAGCATCCATTGCAAACGAAGGGCAGATTTCAATTTCTGGTGTTGTCGAATACGCTGGTATTTTTACCCCTGCTTTTTCAAGCCATTGGATAAAGAGTTTGGATTGTGCGTATTTTGCAGTTTCAGGGGAATCGTCTCCCTGTGCATTTTTTAATGGTGCAAACTCCTCGTCTCTTTTTGTCGAAACCAGTAACCAACGCTCTGCATTTGGAAAGATATCAAAGATGAAGCGTTCAAACTTCCAGGCGTTTTCTTTTTCAGGAACAACCTTGCTTAGGTTTGCATCAAGATGAGGAACTTTTTTTCGTGCAAGGTGAAAAGGTAATGCCGCAGCATTGCTGCATACCAAGTCTAAAAAATCAACATCGAATAGGTGGATTGCTGGGTTCCCAGTATCGATAAAAAGTGATCCATCATGCTTTTTTCTAGTTGCCAGTTCCATCGGAAGGTCTGAGTATTCGATGATTTGGCAGCGACCATCCACTTGGATGAAGTTTCCAAGTTTGTCTGTCGGCGAATCTTTGAGAATCACTTTGCTGGATAATTGAGATCGATGCGAAATATGGTGCCCAATAAAAACAGGGTCCGCAATTTGAACCAAAGGGTTGTCTACTTGAAAAAAGAAAAGATGTCTGATGCCCTGAGATTTAAGTTGTTCTAGCAGGCCTGTCTTTTTAAGTGCGGTTAGAGTGCCACCATGCCCATCCGGGCTGGCGAATACTTTTGCAGGTTCTTCAAATAGAATTTCGCCTGTATTCAAATCAACTGCGGGCATTGTTCCTTGGGTGAAAAAGATGACTTGTTCTTTTTTAAGCCCGAAGAATGCTTGAGAATTGAAAAAAGCAACGGTCTGATCATGGGTTGCAGGGCTGGTCATGATCATAAATGGAATATCACGATTGGCTTTTTTTGAAAGGGTCAGCACCTTTTCAGAGTGAAGCTGAAATAAACTTTTTTGCGTTATTGGCGTGATGGGCCAGGTGCCTTTTGGCTGCGTGGTACCCAGCCTGCTACCTTGCCCTCCTGCCACCATTAATATGCCTACTTCGCCCTTTGCAAGTGAGCTTAATCCTTCTCTTTTTGCTTCTGCAAAGTTTGTAGCTGGTTGCAGTACAGGGACCGGGGCGATTTTTTCCACATCAGGTAATGTAAATGAGCTGTTTCTTTTATCAAATAGATTTGCAAGGAACTCAAGATCGATTGCTTCTAATTGCTGTTCGACCAAAGATTGTTCATGGGGTGAAAGTTTCTCCCAGCGGGAAATTATTCGACCTTGGTTGGTAGATAATAATCGTTGGCGTAAATCCTGTCGCAATTCCTGCCCCTCCTGGGCTTAAATATTTCAACTAAAATTCAAATGAAAAGCCATCATAGGCCAGATTGACACCTTTAGGCAACCTCGACTCAACCTCATCATGATCCATATCGTGACATAGGTGGGTTAGATATGTCTGCTTGGGCTTTAAGAGTTTGATTACTTCGAGCGCTTGTTCCAAATTAAAATGCGCTGGATGGGGCTTATCGCGCAATGCATCTAAAATTAGAATGTCCAATCCTTGTAATAGCTTCATGCTTGTTTCTGGGATATGGTTCACATCGGTGCAATACGCCATTGCCTTTATCCTGAAGCCTAAAACATCAAAATTGCCATGCACTAAAGGCACGGGGGTGACCATTTCGCCAAGTACATTTACAGGTGAGGTTTTGATGCGTTCGAAGGAAAGCTTGGGCACATAGGTTTTGCTTTTCCCAGGCTTTAATGTTTCAAAAGCGTAGGAAAAAGCAGACCGGATTCTCTCTTCGACATCCTCGGCGCAGTAAAGGGGCACAGGTTGCCCTAAAAGATGTTGGATGGGCCTTAGATCGTCTAATCCATGCAGGTGATCGGCATGATAGTGTGTAAAAAGAACGCTATGAATTGCCCCAACCTTGGCACGAAGTAGCTGGAGCCTTAATTCAGGCGGGGTATCGATTAGAATGTTGCCATTGGGAAGTTTTATAAGGCCGGCACAGCGGAACCGGTGATTGCGTGGGTTATCCGAAGTGCAAACTTTGCAATCACAACCAATCATTGGCACGCCAACAGAAGTGCCCGTACCCAGAAAAGTAAAAGAACGCATACTCATATAGTATTATTATATCGAGTATGCGTTCGGTTTATAAGTAATTAGATTACTACCTGCTATTTTCCTGAGTCTGTACCAATGCTGACAGGCTTGTATCCACCAATCAATTGGAAATATACCAGCAAAATCAAGTATATCGCAGCCATGGTTAGCGGAATATAAGCATCCGCTTTCAAGGTGGCCCGATCCCCATGAGTGCTCGCTTCGATGATCGCTTTATCATTTTGCTCGAGCTTACTAAGCGCGGTGCTTAAATCGCCTTTTTCAGCTTCAATTTTCTTGCGAATTGCTCCAAGTTTATCATTAGCTTCGCCAAGTTTCTTGCCATCTAGGCCATAGGCCTCGGTACTTGCTAGATTCAAGAATGTGCTGGGTTCCTTAGCTTTGTACTCTTCATAGAGAGCAGGGCTTGCCTTTTTAAGTTCTTCCCCTGCAAAGCGATCTTTACAATAGCCAAGGCCTGGCCCGCCGATAAGGCCCGCTGAAAGCATACCAATGCCACCCATGATGGACATTGCAACTGCTCCGGTTTGTGGGTAGCGATCACCAACCACTGCAAGCATGGTGGGCCAGAAGAAGGTTTTACCTACTGCATAAATGCCAAGGGCCACTAGGGCCATTGAGAAAGTTTGCATACCACTTGCAAGGTTTAGACCCAGGCAAGCAAGGCCAGCGCAAACAAGCAGAAGACCAATGGGTGATAATTTTAGCTTGGTCTCAATAAAATGAGCACAGAAGCGTAGGCCGAACATGATTGAAGAAGTCCAGATGAAGAGGTATTTTCCTTCTTCTGAATTGAACAAGTTGCCTGTGATGTTTTGAATCCAACCATCAGTACCTAGTTCAACCGCACCAACCATGATATCCAATCACTTTGGCATTTTCTGGGGCAAAACTTTTGAAAATATCACCAAAGAATAAGGCAAGCAAGTAACAAGCAACAAGTGCGCCAAGCATACCTACACTGCGGAACATTTCAATAAAGCTTGCGCCTTTTTCAGCAGCTTCGGATTTGGGAAACTTCTGGCCCAAAAACATAAGGGCATAAAGCACGGTTGGTACGAGGTATAAAGCAAGTTGATATTTCCATGGCACTTCCATTTTGTCGTCAAGAATCCAGCCTGCAGCCGATCCTAAAATCATACCTGCTGGCCATGATGCATGAAGAATGTTCAGGTAATGAGTGCGGTTTTCAGGGAAAAGAGTCGCAACCAATGGGTTCGCTACTGCCTCGAGTGTTCCATTTGCAAATGAGAAAATGAACATGCCCCAGAATAGGAAGTTGTAAGCGTTTTCAGGAGTGCTTGCACCAAAAGTTACAAAGGCGGAGATAATATGACCAACTAATGCAAGTGCAACTAGCTTTCCGTAGCCAATCTTATCGACGATAACACCGCCAATAATGATGCCGAAGCAGAAGCCGCTAAAGCCTCCGCCACCGATCGCCCCGAGTTGCGCCCCGGTGAATCCATATTCTTTGCCCCAGTTATCGAAGATACCGCCTCGGATTGCGAAACCGACGCCAGCGGCCAAAATGGCCATGAAGCCTGCCCATAGCAATCGCATTGCATTTGGGTGTTGATTTGAAACAGTTGCGCTAGACATAAAGGTTTGCCCTTTGAAATAGGAACACGGGGAGAGTTTCTGAAGCTACACCCAACATCACCATAATTATGATTTATGCACGGCAGGCAAGCTTAGTAACTTGTTTTCAATATTTCAGGATAGTACCCAGATAAAGTACCTTGTGTCTAGATAAATTGGGGTTCGCAGGAAGGATTCTGTGGTCTAGCACTTTTTATAACCTAATTTTTCGCTCAAGAAGCAAAAAATTACCCATCTTTACATCAAGCCTTTTACTTTCTTCCTCTTGTTTTCGTTGGGGAAATCGTTATAAGCCGGGTGCATTCGGTTAAAATTGGCTTCTAAATATAGTGGTGAAGTTATGTTGCTAGGAAGATTATTTGCAGTTTTATCATTAATAAGCTTTGGGTTGATTGGTTGTGTTTCTACACCTGTAAAAGAGACCGCCAAAAATTATCCTCCTGCAACAGTTTCTAATGCCGCCAGGGCGCAATCGCCTGAAAATGATTTATCTGCTTCTGCTGATGATATAAAAGTAGCAGAGGCAGAACCCGTAGCCAAACCCGGACAAAAGACCACAGGAAGTAATATTGTTGCGCTGGTTAATGGTGAAGCAGTTTTGGAAGAAGAAGTTTTGTTGACACTTAGCCAGGGTGTTGGCGAGGGGGCTAATGATTCTGCCAAAAGAAAAGCTGCGATTAATCAATTGGTGGAAAGAGAAATTGTTATTCAGGATGCGTACACAAGGTTGTCAAAGAATCCCCAAGCGAAGAAGTTCTTGGATAAGCTTCAGGAAATGGCAGGGAAGGAATTTGATCGCTATGTTCGATTACTCAAAGAAAGAAACAAATCGTTAAGTGATCCGGAATTCAAGGCACTTTTAGAATCGCAGGGTATTTCACTTGATTTGCTTCGTAGGCAATCGGAAAGAAACTTCATCGCAATGCAATATATGCAAACCAGGATCATTCCCAATCTGGATCGAATAGGTCATAAGCAGATTCGCGATTATTATGATACCCATCCTGAGGAATTTCAAATTCAAGATAGTGTTGAATGGAAGGATATCTTTATCAGTTATAGGAATTCCAAATCGAAGGAAGAAGCGATGGAAACAGCTAGAAAAGTTGTTGAAAGGGCCAAGAAGGGTGAAGATTTTGCAAAGCTGAGCAAAGAGTACTGTCATGGTGATGGTGCCTTTAGAAACGCAGAGGGAATAGGTAGAAAAAAAGGCGAGATCAAACCAGTGCAAGTTGAAAAGTATCTGTTTGAGTTGAAGGATGGAGAAATTGGCCCGCTGGTTGAATTGCCCACCGGTGTGCATGTTATTATGTTGGTTAAACGAGAGTATGCAGGGATTAGGGTTTTTGATGAAAAGGTACAAAAACAAGTGCGAGATCGCTTGCGCAATGAAGCAGGCCAGTATGAAATGAAGCGAATGCTTACTGACATGAAGCGACAAGCTGTTATTGAATATATTCATGACTAAAAGAGCAACGCCAGCTTAAACTGCATCATGCAGATCAAGCTGGCGTTTTTTTTGAAGCACTTTATTTTGATGTGAATGGTATGCCCGCAGTTGCCCGGCTGGTGGATGGCTTGGTTGTTGAAATCATGGACTCATCCTGGCCAAGCAATTCTTGTAATCCTTTTTTGAATAACTCGCAGCGTAACTGGCTGGCATCCCGTTCACTGGTTCTGACTTCTGCCAAAGCTTTAAGATCATCTCTTTCCTGAACGACTTCCTTATGATGTGCCAGTTTTTTTTCCAAGGCAGTGCGATCTTCTTCGAGAGCACTTATGCGCGATTTCATCTGGTCTCTAGTTGTTAAAAGAATTTGGTGCTCTTCTTCCATTTTTGATAATCGTTCTTCAAGGGTTTTGATTTTTTCAGCTTGGGCCTTGGGAGACGGGCCAGGGTTTTGAGCACATCCCCAAATACCTAGTGTTACAGCGATTGCGATCAACAAATTTCGGTTCGATGGGTTGAAATCATTCATAACTATAACTCCGGTTGCTTTTGATTTAAATGATCTTTCAGCCATTTCGATGACGATCGAGAGTTGGATGCAAGATTGATAACCTATTTATCGTCTTCCCATTTGTCCTGGATGACTTGATTTGCCAGTCTTTGCTATACTTCTTGTTTTTTGTAGGTGGAGTAATTGGCATAATGCTTAAAAAAGGCAAATCTTATATTTTTTAGAAAGTTTTTATCAATTCGCTGATGGTGAGTATTAAGGTGCTTCGATCTTTGACTTTCGAATACTTGATCTCTTCAAGTACCTGCAATGCCTTTTCGAAAGTTAGTCTACGATTTGATGTTGTTGATTTGGATTTTCCTGTTTCCACTTTCTGCGTGGCGATTGCTTCTGCTTGCAGTATGGGTTCAAGGGTCGTTATACATTCTTCCAAAGTTATGACATCAGCTTTTTTAAGCCAACTTTCTAATTCCTTTGCGACATTTAACCTTGATTGAATCGAAACGGGTTCTTTTTTAATTAGTCCTAAAACACCCAATGCAATCAAGAAAAGCAATCCAATTGCAATCCACTTGGAATTTTTGGTTATCATGCTGTCATCATTTTTTTGTGGTGTATCAAGTTCTTTGAATGGAAATGGTTTTTCTGGTATGAGCCAATCTTTCCAAACTAGGTTGAATTCTTTTGCATCAACCAAAACTAATGCTTCCAAGTTGGGAATATTGATTACCCCAGTTTTTTTTGCACGAAGAATAAAAGGTATGGTGTGTTCTATTACATTGCCGAATTTGGTTATGGTTTCATTACCTGGTGGTAGCAGTTCCCAATCGTTCTTGTATTTCTCGTCCAAGTTGAATTGAGAAAAAACAATTTCTCTTGTTGTTTCGATTTTTAGAAGGATTGAGAAAACTGCACCGGGTAACTTTTCCTCCAATAATTTAACTTGAATCGAAGCTGTAACTCCCTCGGGGGTTGATAATGCAGAAACAATGGTGTTTTCGTCAGTTGTCTGGAATAAAAAGCAATTCATCAGGAATATTAAAAGTGGATAAGGCATCATTGTTATTATTAATAACCTTTGAATGTTTGATTAAAATAATTGATTAGGCTTGTGAGAAAGGGTTCAGATGTGCTGATGCGAAGAAAGCCCACACCTTTACTTTTGCATAACCCAACTAATTTGTTTTCGTGTTCCGTAAATAGTTCAAGGTATTGATTGCGAAAATCTTTATCCGAACTTCTGATTAATCTAAATTGATTATTCCCTAAGTTTTTGCAAAGAATATCGGGTGCATCCGGCAGCGTAATTTCTCTGGGATCAAGAATTCGTATCAAATGCAGATCATGTCTGTTAGCGCAGGCACTAAAAAGCGCAGGATCGATTGGTTCGTAAAAATCTGATAAAACAAAAACCATGCTTCGTGGCATTTGCTTTTCAGCAAGGGTTTTCCAAACTCCCGGGTTCAAACTCTTGCATGGTTGTTTAGGTCTAAGCAGGATTGCACCCATTGCTTGAACTTGTTTTTCGCTGCTTGCATTTTTAATGACCTGCTCCGCTCCTTCGTCAAATTTCAAGAGGGAAAATCTGTTTCCGGAGTTGATCGCAATCCAACCAAGCGCAGTTGCAAGCTCAATAAGCACTTCAAATTTGAAGGGGTCAGTGCTGGAGTAAAACATGCTTGGACTGGTGCAGGCAAAAATCTGGATAGAAATCTCCTGGTCATGCATGAACTTTTTAACTAGGACTTTGCCTGATCGGGAAGAGGATTTCCAATCAATATGCCTGACTTCGTCGCCTGGTTCATATTCACGCAGTTTTACAAAATCAATGCCGCCGCAGGGTATTCTGGCTTTCATCGGGCCCGAAGGTCGTCCCTCCAATGCCTTGCGAGTTCGCAAGAATATGGATGCCAGAAGCGATCTGCTTTTCGAGTCGAGCATGAGTTTTGGTCCAGGAAAAAACAACATTTATATTTTAAACTTTACCAGCACCAGAGGGGAACACAATTTCATAATTTAAGTGTTATTGTGCCTGTCATCTGATATAAAACAACGAGTTACTCAAATCTTTATGCCTTGAAACTTGTTTAATGAACAGCAATAACGTGGATTTACTTTGTGTAAAAGATTTTGACCCCGGCGAAAAGCATGGGCCGGAGCGTGTGGCTTCTCTTGTTTCAAACATCCTTGAAAAAGCTGACGGATGCAAGGCGACCGATGTTTATATTGAACCCTGGGTTGATAAACTTCAGGTTTATTTTCGAGTAGATGGGGTGATATTGCATGCCACAGATTTGCCAAGAGAACTAGGGCCCAATATTATCGCCCGTTTGAAGTTTCTCTCAAACTTACTTTCTTATCGGCAGGATATCCCGCAGGAAGGGCGGATTCCCCAGGCTGATTCGCTTGAAGGCGTTGAAGTTCGTGTAAGTACATTTCCTACGATTCATGGGGAAAGGGCTGCGCTTCGACTGTTCCGCCACGAGAACAAGCTTTTTGTTTTGGAAGAACTTGGGATTGAACCCGGAGTGCTTGAAAATCTTAAAAATGCGATTGGTGAGCGTACCGGGGCGGTTCTTTTTACCGGGCCTGGTGGCAGTGGCAAAACCACCAGCATTTATTCCTGCCTGAGTCACATTGCAAAAACTGAAAAAATCAGAAGGCATATTGTCACCCTTGAAGACCCAGTTGAGCAAGTTCTTGAGGGAGTTAGCCAGACGCAGGTTTCTCCCAGCACCGGGTTTGATTTTTCTATGGGGTTGCGGAGTCTGCTTAGGCAGGACCCTGAGGTCATTCTCGTCGGTGAAATGCGTGACCCCGAAACCGCAAGGGTTGCGATTGAGGCTTCGCTATCAGGCCACTTGTTGTTTAGCACCTTGCATGCTGGTTCATCCTGCGGCGTTATTTCACGATTATTGGAAATGGGGATTGAACCTTACTTGTTGACCAGTTCGCTTCGGTTGGTTTTAAACCAAAGGTTATTGCGAAAGGTTTGTTCTCAATGTAAGAGTAATAGGTGTGCAAGTTGCAATCATACTGGTTACAAAGGAAGGCTTTTGCTGTTGGAGGCGATGTCATTAAATGTTGAGATGCGTAACGGGATTTTACAGCGTGCAGATCGTAAAACACTTGAAAATATTTTTGTAAATAGTGGTGGAATAACCCTCGTAAAACATGCCTTGGCTGCGGTAAAAAAAGGTGTGACCACCAAAGAAGAAGTCCTTCGTATTTTAGGTTCTGCAGATTGTGCTGCAGTTTTTGACAATAGACAAGGTGGTTGATGGGGATGGAAAATCCAGGGAAAAAATTTGGGGCCCTTTCTCCAGACCAGTTGATTTACCTAAACGAGGAAATCGCAGGCATGGCTAGGGCTGGTTTGCCTTTGGAGGAAGGCCTTGCTTCCATAGCTAGAGAAATGTCGCATGGTAATTTAAAGCAAGCCACGCAATGCTTGGCAGATGATTTAAAACGCGGCAAAACACTCCCAGAAGCGATTGCAGCCCAGCAGGGGCGGATGCCAAAATTTTACTCCAGCCTCATGAATGCTGGTATTCGCGGAGGAAACCTTCCTGATGTTCTTTCCTTGCTTACCACTTACGCACGAAGTCTTTCAGATTTATATTCTGTGGTCTATACAGCCCTGTTTTACCCCATGATGGTTATTTTGATCGCAGTATTTTTAATCGCAATGATCATGGTCTTTGTCATGCCTCAGTTTATTTCCATCTTCAATGATTTTGGCATGCGATTGCCTTTGTTTACCCAAATGGTGGTAAATATTTGTCAAAATCCGATTCCAACATTGGTCATGCCTTTAAGTGGAATCGGTCTAATTGCAATTATTTTTCGATTTCTACTGAATGCTACAGAAACAGGGCGTTGCATGTGGGCCAAAATAATTTATTCATTGCCCGTGTTTGGGGTTTTGATTCGCTCCGCAAGGCTTGCGGCGTTTACAGATTTGCTGGCAATCTTAGTTGAAAATCAAATGCCTTTACCCGAAGCCTTTGAACTTGCTGCTGATGCAGGTGCAGATCCTATTTTAAAAAATGGCGCAAATAAAATTGCTGAAAAATTGTGCCAGGGGGCCTCATTGGCTATGGCACTTAAAGAATTCAAAATCCTTCCTGAAGTTGTTTCATGGATGGCGGGCATGGGCGAATTAAAGGGGAATCTTCCACAGACTTTGAGGCAAGCCGCTCAAATGTATTCCAGGCAGGTTGCCGTGCGTTCATCAATGGTTCAAAGTATTTTTCCGCCTTTGCTGGTTGTTTTATGTGCGGGTTTCATTACCTCGGTTTTTGTGTTTGCTGTTTTTCTTCCCTTGATTAACCTGCTTGAAGGTTTGAGCAAGTAAGGCGCTTTTTCAAACTGAATTTTGAGTCCACATGAACAAAAAGTTAAAAAACATAATCTTGTTCATTGCCATGATAATGGCTGGGGTTCTGTTTCCCCTTTTTGTTTGTGTTGTTTTGTGCATTGCCAGTCTCCAATTCTTTGCATTTTACTACACAATGTTTTTCTTTGCTTTTTCGATTTGGGCGCTGGTATCCTTTTTTTATTACCGCCATGTCAGACAGGAAGAATTTCACAATCTTTTGCAATCAACCTTTGAAGCTGACAAGCCAATTGTTCAAATTTTGAAAGCTTATTTGACCGACAGGCCCAAAGGCTACTTTCGGGAGATCATTATTATTGGTTTTCTTTCAATCATGAATCCAGCTTATTACTTGATTTACTATAGGTTCTGGCGCTTTGACAAACGGGTGGCTGGGGTGATCGAATTATTGGAGCAGGGTTTCCCTTTGACCAAGGCGCTGAGAGAGTTTCCTGGTTTGGTTTCACAGGAAGTTTTTCTTGCACTTTCTCTTGGTGAATCTTCAGGGAATTTGTCTTCCTGCCTTTCCATGATTGGGCGTTGGCATAAAGATTTATTCTGGCTAATTGTGTTGCCTCGCATGGCTTACTTGTTCTTTATGGTTTTTGCATCATTAAACGTTGCGATTTTTTTTATGATTTTTATTGCTCCAAAATATGAGCGTATCTTTAAAGATTTTGATTTCTCGCTTCCCTGGGTAACTACCATGCTTTTGGAAGTGTTTAACTGGTTGTCAACTTTTGGTCATCGAAGTGGCATCATCGCAGACATTGCGCCTTTGTTTTGGATTGTTGTTGTAATTCTTGCTCCGTTTCTTTTAATGCTGCCTTTTTGGAGTATGACAGCCAGATGGTATTTTCCAATTGTTGGTTCGATTTATCGAATTCATTTGCAGGGTAATTTTTTGAAAATGCTTGGTATCACCCTGCAGGGACAGGTTGTGATAACAAAGGCCCTTTCTTTCCTGGAAGATGCACATTGTTTTTCCGGGCCTTCGAAAAAAAAATTGGCCCAGCTTAATTCTTCACTTAAATTGGGGCTCCCTCTTGAAGAAAGCCTTTATAATTCAGGATGGCTTCCGATTTCTATGAAACCCTTTATCCGATCTTCCCAAAAGGTAAACAATCTTCCTTGGGCATTAGCTGAGGTAGGGAATCAAAGGTTACGCTTGGCTTCATTGTTTGCCCAACGCTTTTCCTTGGTTATCTTTCCCTTGTTAATGTTGCTTTTAGGCGTGATGATTGGTTTTATTGCAATCGCCATGTTCATGCCGTTGATAAAAATGCTTGTGGAGTTGTCATGAACAAACAACCAAGCAGGACAAACTTAAGGCGATATGGTTTTACTGTCGTGGAAATTGTTGCTTCGTTTTCTATTTTAGCAATTGTCATGCTGGTTATAACCCAGACAACTACCTGGTGTTTTCATGAAAGGCATCGTAATAACAATGTATTTCTGGCTAATCAAGCTGGCATAAATATTCTTGAAGAAGCCCGGGGCACCCCATGGGAAAAATTGGATGATAAGTGGGCGGAGAATGCTCAAGATATTAATCGGTATAAATCATTGCCCCTGAAGTCTGTAATAACTGTAAAGGTCATACCTTCAAAAGAATTCAAGCTTATCAAGGATGTGGAAGTAGTGGTGCGTTGGGAAAGCGGTCGCAGTTTTGATCCCAAAGAGTGCAAGCTCATTACTTCGATTGCCGCTCGATCAATTGCGTTAAACGGTGAAAAATGATCATGGGTAAATTAATAACCCGAAACGCTTTCACACTTGTTGAAATGGTCGTGGTGATTGCTTTGTTGGGCGTTGTCATGTCAGTTGCAACTGCAATGATGATTGGGCTGAGGCAATTTTCATCTTCTGAAGTAGCATTAGCTAATAGGAATATGGAGGTTGCAGCCCTTGCCAACCTATTCCGAAGTGATGTACGGATTGCGTCTTCTGCATTAATCACCGCCAATGAAAATAAATCCACGGGATTGAAGTTAGCCCTGTCATCTGGTGGGGAGATTAATTACGAGTTTGAAAATGGTATGGTCATACGTATTTCTCCGCAAGGAAAACAAAGGCTGATGGGTGTTGAATCTGGTGAAACTGTATCATTTCAAATGAGGAATGATGGTACGGTTGTTGAATTTAATTGTGGGGATAAAGGCGCTTTTTCAGGGTTTAAAGGGCGAACTTTCACCTTCTGGGCTGCTTTGGATCGAGGGCAGAAATGATCAAGGATTCCAAGGCGAAAAGAAAAGGTGTTGGTCTTTTAGCTTGTCTGGTCGTGATGGCTTTAACTTCCGTACTTTTGGTGACAGTTGTTGTTCAGGAAATTTCAACCCGAAAGAAGTTTGAGCAAATTAATTTTGAAACCAAAGTGCAAAATCTGGCGATTTCTGCCCGGGAAATAGCTTTGAGTTTCCTTCTTGAAGATGCATCTGCAAAAATTCCAAACACAATTGCCCCAACATCTGATGCTAAGGTTTTTCTTAAAGTTCAGGAAACAAGCAACAGTTGCTATACGATAGAAGTTGATGCAGAGTATACTCCGCAAGACAAAAAGCCCATCAGGTATCGCCTGTCAGGTTCCTTTTTGATCAAAACGAAAGACGGGAAAAGATTCGCCCAATCCATAGGCAGATAAATTAATTAGCCTTTTCGGGTTTGGATCATGTGGTTTATTTTGCTTTATCTTTGCTTTCAGGACCCTCAACTGTTACCGCCATAACTATTGGAGAGGTGGTGTCGGGCCCTTTTACAAATTCAATATCCTTGATGATTTCAGTTGGTCTTTTGGGGCGAACTGCAAGATAGCGTATTTGCTGGTTTCTCAATGGGAATGCAAATATAGAATCGGGTACATCTATTTTGCGAATGTAGTCCGCAAAGACTTCGCCATTCTTCAATGGGTGATCTTCCGTTTTTCCATCGGCGTAATGAAGCCTGACAATCATGGATACCGACCCTTTTGAGGTGGCAGGGTATCCCCAACCGCTAACCCCGCTTAATAAATGAATGGCATTCGCAGGGCCATTGCATGCAAGCTTAACCTGCTTGGGCATCTTTGGTGGGATGGCACCATTGGTCCCATGTAGCATGATTACATTGGGATATTTATCGCCCTGTGGATCAACCAGATTAAATGGAATGCCTTGAAAAACCTTCGGTTTCCAATCGGGGAATATCAGTCTTTCAACTGTGGCGTCTTCACTATGAAACATACCTTTGGTGCTTACGATGGTTGCAATTTTGTCGATTGGCAATGGAAGGAACTTACCCCTTTGCGTGAGGAATTCTAGCAGGTTTACGAGGTCTGGTTTTGAAAGTTGTTTTTCAAAACCTTCGGGCATTAGTGATCGATCAGAGGCTTTGATCTCATCAATATCTTCGCGTAGAACAGTTTGTTTTTTTGCCTCTGTATCAATAAGCTCGATCGAGGATTTTGTTTCTGAAGCTAGCATGCCTGTAAGTATTTTGCCAGCTTTTGTGGAAACAACATACTGTCTGAAATTGCCTTCAACATCCCTGTTGGGGTCCATGATGTGGATAAGTAATTCTTTCTTGGGATGTGCCGCCATACCTGTCATATCTGGGCCGATTTTTGTGCCTTCTCCCTGGTGTTGATGGCATTTGGAGCATTGGTTTTTATAGACGATTTTACCAAGATTTGCGTCTCCTGATTGAGTGGTTGCAAACATGAATTCTTCGATGACTTTTTGTCGGTCAGCGTTTGGCAGGCCGCCTCCACGGGCGAGAATAACTTTCGCTTTATCGGTGATTTTTTTGTTCCCGGTTTGTAAAAGAGCTTGCTTTTGGTCGAGGCTTAATTCGGAAATTCTTAGTTTGTTGTTTTCAAGTGATGCAATCAATGCTTCTGTCCAGATGGATCTGGAAAGAAGAATTCGAATTGCAGTCTGTCTTAGGTTGGGTGTCCAATCGGGGAAGCGTTCTACCATTGCATTGCCTGTTTCTGGTTGATCAGAAAGTGACACTGCTTCAAGCATTCCGAGTCCGGCTTCGGGGGAGATTTGAGCCGTGATAAGTTCAAGAATGGCTTTTGCAACAACAGGATCTGAAGACCCAAATTCACAAGCTTGTTTTGCTGAAAAAACCCTCTCCGCGTCGGGAAGCTTGGTGTCAGATGTGGCTTTTAAGAAGCCTTGTACGATTGTTTTTGATTGTTCTGCGAGGGATTTGCTGCCCCATTTTTTTCCTAGCTGGGCGAGTTGCCCTCTGGCTGCGATGGGTAGAGCCCCGAAGAGATCCTTAAGGGCTTTTTCCGTACGGTCATCTAGTTTGGGAGGTTGGTTTGCGGGCCAGCCCCTTGCCAAGCCTTTTAGGGTGGCTGTTTGAATGAGAGGCTCTGATTGCAATAGTTTTTCAAGCAGGTTGGCAATACCCTCCTCTGGTTTTCCCCGGGCATGATGCTCTGCAACCCGTTCAACTATGGTCAATAATTCATTTGAAGGCGCTGTGTTTTTCTCCGTGATGGAGTTTAGGAACAATACATCATTATTCGCTGCGGCAGTGGTTACTCCATCGAGTAGCCATTTATCCAAGGGGCGTTTTGACTTTAGTATTTGTGCAATCGCCTTGCTTGATTGTTCTGAAGGGGGCATATCTGATAATGCCAAAAGGGTTGCAAGCTGAACTTGTGCATTGGAATCATCCAAAAGTTTTGCTTTGAGGATTGCATCGATGGAACTTGGTTTTAATGGAAGGACTTTCAATGCGTTTAATCGAACCCCGGCGGATGGGTGGGTAAGAGCATCAATCGCAACTTTCGTTGCGGGGGAGGTTTCTTCTTCGAGGGCCCCCAGACCTTTCAAAGTCCATAGTGCATGTATGACGCAAGGTGTCAAGCCAGCGCCATCAAGTTTGGTTTCTTTGGCTAACTCGATAAGGGCAGGGATGGAATCTTTACTTTGTTTTTCAACTAGAAGCCTTTGTGCGTGCCTGCGCCAGAAAAAGTTGTCATTTCGAAGAGTCTCGACAAGTTTATTGGAATCAGCAGTTTTCAGATTTACATTGGTACTGTTTTTGCCCTCTTTGTAAACAAGCCTATAAATACGACCATGCTTTTTGTCACGCAGATTAGTTTCATAGGCATTTCCTTTTCCGGTTTTAAAACCGGCAGGGGTGGGATTATGCTGCACAATAAAATTATACCAATCGATTACCCAAACATTTCCATCGGGGCCAACTTCTGCAACGATGGGTGAACTCCATTCGTCATCACTTGCAACTAGATTGAAAGCGTTGCGGGAAGTAAAACTTGCTCCTTCAGGAGTGATGGGGAACGTTGCCACTAGATGTCCGGTAGGTTCGGTTACAAATGCAGTTTTATTCCAATAATCAGAAGGGTAGTTTCGGGCGGTATATAGTGCATGGCCTGCCGCTGCAGTAAATCTGTCGTGATGATCCACCTGCCTGATTTGTTTAGTGATGGGGTGGATTGGTGCACTGCCTGCAATACCTTCAAGAACGCTGCTAGACCAGCCGCGAACTTTTTCATAATAACGGTTGGGGATGGGAAGATGCACACTCGGATTGCCATTGGCGGTGGAACCAAAAAGAATCCCTTCTTCGCTAAGTCCAACTCCCCAGGAATTGTTGTTGGTATTGCGAAGGAATTCGATTTTGGAACCATCGGGCTTCATGCGGTAAAACCCAGTTCGGAAAGATTGCTTTTCATCTCCTACGGTTCCTGCAAAACCAGAGTACCCAACCATGCCGTAAATCCAGTTGTCCAGCCCATAATTCAGATTACTTGGGCCAGCGTGGGTATCGCCTGTGCTCCAACCAGAGAAAAGAACTTTGCGCTCATCAACTTTGTCATCACCATTGGTGTCTTTAAGAAAAAGAGTATCAGGTGCCTGATGAACAATGACACCGCCGTTGGCGAAAATCAAGCTTGTAGGAATACTAAGTTTGTCTGCAAAGATCGTGAACTTATCTGCAACATTGTCGCCATTGGTATCTTCGCAAATAACTATTTTGTCTCTTCCTTGACCTTGGGGCTGCAATTCGTTGGGGTAATCAACAGTGAGTGCTACCCATAGTCTGCCCCGTTCATCCCAATTCATGGCGATGGGTTTGCCTTCTAGATCAGGTTCAGATGCGAAGAGTTTAAGTTCGAACCCTTCAGGCATGATGTAATGTTGTTGGGAATCTTTTGGATCAAGGGGTTTTTGCATTTTCCTGATGTTATCGCCCATTTTTCCCCATTGCTTGTTTGCAGGGTAGAATGGCACATCAGCTTCAACATAATCAAAGGGTTTTAGGTTTTTAGGAAGTTCAGTCATCAAGACCTGGTCAGAAAAAGCTGCAACTTTGGAGAGGTCGCCGTTGGTTGCCCAGCGAATACCGCGTTCAAGAAGGTTTTGAAAGCCTGGGTTGGACCAAGTTCGGGCATCATGGCCCCACGCTGTATAGAAAACTTTACCCTTACCCTGGGTTCGCACCCAAGTCCAAGGCTCGGATCCGGATGCATCTTTTCTTTCTTCAAGGACTACGCGATCCTTGGGATTATGCTTGGTGTGAACATAAGTTTCATCCCAACTTTCAAAACTTTTGTAACCTTTCATGATCGGGTGGGTAGGAAGAACGTTGTCAACGCGGAAAGTGCCAGCGCCATGTTTTGAAAATTGAGCGCCAACAAGATCGATGTATTTAGGCGAATTTAAAAAACAGTAACTAGCGCAGTGCAATGGGATTAGTGCATTGCCCTGTTCGACATATTCAAGTAATGCTTTCTCTTGTTCAGGAGAAAGCGTTGTCAAATTGGCAAAAATGACCAACCCTTGATAAGAGTTGAGGATCTTGGGGGTCAGGCTTTCCACTTTATCTGTGTAGACAAGGTCAATGCCCTTGGCTGCAAGGACAGGCTGAATTTGCCGAAAACGATCATTGGGCTTATGATGGCCATTGTCGCCAAGAAATAACAGTTTAATTTTGGCGTCTTGCGCCCGGATACCGGTGCTTATTCCAAGGCCGAATATTATTGCAAGAAGGACTGATACGCAAAAAATATACTTTTTCATATCTAAAGCCTTTTATGAAAAGTTTCCAGTGGTTAATGATTTTACAGGGTGAAATCGGGAAGATTTAACACTTTGCCACCTTGTAAGGCGGATTCATGGGCAAGAATACCAACGCATGTCCAGTTTGCACTTTGGGTGGCATTGGGCCAAGGGTCACGGTTTTCCGATAAGGCATTTAAGAATTCGTTGACCATATGAGGGTGGGAACCGCCATGACCACCACCCTGCAAAAACGAAAGATGACCCGCATCATGAATTTCAGAAGGAAGTGTAAACTTTCTGATGGGCTCAGGAAGCAGGTGGGCAAAATCTGGTACAGTTATCTTTGTTGGAATTTCAGGCTCAGGCTTTTTGGCTGTGTGAATGATGTGTGGTTCATGTTCAACCAGACTCCATTCAAAGCTTTTCTTTGTGCCATAAACATCAAAACTCTCGCGATATTGCCTTGCTGTATCGTATAAGAACCTCCAGATATGGCATGCGATATCGGAGTTCTTGATTTTGATGTGGCAAGATTCAACAGCAAACTTGTTGCCTGATATTTTCTGTATTTCTTCCCTAACGGTTCCAGAACCAAAACAACTAACATTTTCAGCTTTGCCATTCACTAATCCAAGGCAAGGGCTGACAACATGGGTTGCGTAGTGCATTGGTATCATTTTCTGCCAGTAGTCGGGCCAGCCATCCATATCCTGGGGGTGGGAAGCAGCCATGTACTGGATTTTTCCAAGTTCACCTTTTTGGAACATTTCCTTGATGAAAAGGAATTCCCGGGAGTAAACAACTGTTTCAGCCATCATGTATTTAAGGCCGGTTTTCTTTACTAAATCAACAATGGTTTTGCATTCTTCAACTGTGGTTGCCATTGGTACGGTACACATGACATGCTTGCCCGCTTTAAGCGCAGCGATAGACATGGGGGCATGATCAGGAATGGGGGAATTGATGTGAACAAAATCCACATTTGGGTCTTTTAAAACATCTTCGTAGCTGGTGAAACGCCTCTCAATTTTAAATGTGTCACCAATTTTGTTTAGCTTTTCTTTGTTGCGTTGGCAAATGGCATAAATGTTCCCAAGAGGGTGCTTTTGGTAGATCGGCATGAATTCTGCTCCAAAACCGAGACCCACCATTGCCACATTCCACTTCTTAGTGCTCATACTAATGCCCCTAGAAACAAATTTGTAAAATGTCAAAAATAAAATACTACCATGTTTAACATAGATTGTAAGCGTTTATGTATCAATATTTAACCTGCAAGCCCTGCATTAAAATATTTGTAATTATCTTCAAACTAATGCTGGATTCTTGTTTTAAACTTCATTAATCTAATAAAATTGTAAGGTTGCGTTATTATTGAATGATAGTTCCCGCCTTTTGCCTTGTATTTTACCGGAGTTTGACAATGAGAATCCTTTCGATTTTGCTGGTTGGTTTTGTATTTGTACTTTCTGCTTATTCTGCAGAAGAAACAACCTCAATCTTTAATGGTAAAGATCTTACAGGCTGGGAAGGAAACCCCAAGCTTTGGTCGGTGGAAGATGGTGCCATTACTGGAAAAACAGGCAATGAACCCCACAACAAACTTAAGCATAATACTTTTCTGGTTTGGAAAGGTGGCGAAGTCAGCGATTTCGAATTCAAATGCAAGTATAAGATTGTGGGTGGTAATTCTGGTATCCAATATCGCAGTAAAGTAATGGGCCAAGGTGATTTCGGCCCCAGGGTTGGCGGTTATCAGGGCGATTTTGAAGCTGGAACTACTTTCTCTGGCATTCTTTATGATGAGGGTGGTATTGCAGGTGGACGCGGTATCATGTGCGGTCGTGGTGAAAAAGTTAAATGGAACGCTGATAACAAAAAAGAAGTTGTAGGAAAGACTGAAAAGTCTTCAGCAGAACTTCAAGCTGCCATTAAAAAAGATGATTGGAATGATTTAGTGATCATCGCAAATGGCAATAAACTGGTGCATATGATCAATGGGAATGTAACTGCTGAAATTGTTGATGAATCCCCCAAGGCATTAAAGAGTGGCGTTCTAGCACTACAAATTCATGTTGGTCCTGTGATGACCGTGCAATTTAAGGATTTAACCCTTAAGAAACTAGCCGGCTCCCCTGAGGAAAAAAAAAAGAAGTAACTAAACCGGGTAAAACTGGTGGTAAAAAGAAAGCAGTAGAAGATCCCAAGCTGGCGGGCAAAGAACCGCCAGCTACTTCTCCTGCCCAAATCAAAACCCTAAAAGGTTTCAAGGTCGAGCTCCTTCATTCTGTACCCGCTGCTTCCCAAGGTTCTTGGGTTTCAATGTGTACCGATCCCAAAGGTCGGCTGATTGTTTCTGATCAGAATGGCGGACTTTTCCGCGTTACACCCCCTTCTATCGGTGATTCAAAAACTCCCACCCTGGTTGAAAAAATTCCAGCAGATATTGGTGAGGCCCAGGGCCTTCTTTGGGCTTTTGACAGCCTTTATGTTATGGTTAACAAAGGGGGCAAGTATGATCATGGATTATACCGAGTTCGAGACACCGATGGTGATGATCAACTGGATCAAGTCACCATGCTTCAGAAGTTTTCCGGTGGTGGCGAGCATGGCCCTCATGCTATTTTACTTTCTCCCGATGGCAAAAACCTGATTGTAGTTGTTGGTAACCAAACCAAGTTGGTTGATTTTAAAACCAGTCGGGTTCCAGTTCGCTGGGGCGAAGATCATCTGCTTCCCCGAATGCCAGATGGCAGGGGATTCATGGCAGGGGTGATGGGGCCTGGTGGAACCATTTACAAAATTGACCCTGATGCTAAAAACTGGGAAATAATGGGGGTTGGATTCCGGAATGAATACGATGCCGCTTTTAACAGGCAGGGGGAATTGTTTACTTACGATGCAGATATGGAATGGGATTTCAACACACCTTGGTATCGACCGACAAGAATTTGTCATGTCACCAGTGGTGCCGAGTTTGGCTGGCGAAACGGTGCTGGAAAATGGCCTGCCCACTATGCAGACAGCCTGCCCGCAGTTGTTGACATTGGGCCCGGTTCTCCCACGGGTGTAACTTTTGGTTACGGTGCCAAGTTTCCTGCAAAGTATCAGGAAGCGTTTTTCATTTGTGATTGGAGTTACGGCAAAATGTATGCCGTACATCTTTCGCCTTCGGGAAGTACCTATAAAGCCGAGGTGGAAGA
>RFZJ01000211.1 GCA_009920765.1 Planctomycetota bacterium
TCCAGCATGCCACGTTGTTTCAAATCCTTCAGTAATGCAGCGCATGGCTGATCTAGAAGCAGCCCTTGTTTTTGGTGGTTATCCTTGACATCCTCATGGCCATCCCAATTGATTCTGGGTGAACCAAGTGCCCCGCCGTTATACAACTGCACAAAGCGCACACCTCGTTCTGAAAGCCTTCTTGCAAGAAGAAAGTTGCGAGCGGAAGCGCCAATCACCGGGTCATCGAGTCCATAAAGTTTGCGGATGTGCTCCGGTTCATTCTGGAAATTTACCGCTTCGGGAATGCTAGTCTGCATCCTGCCCGCAAGTTCGTAGGATTTTAATCTTGCTGCAAGGGATGAATCAAATGGGTCTGCATTAGCATAAGAATTGTTGGCACTTTGAATGAGTTTCAGTCCTGCAACTCTTGCAGAAGCGCTGACATTTTCCGGGCTATTAAGATTTGCGATGGGGTTGTTCGAACTGCCGTTCATCATGGTGCCCTGATGTTGGGCGGGGAGAAAACCATTGGACCAGTTTGCTGTACCGCCGTTTACCAAACCACGCGGGTCGGGAAGCACCACAAACGAGGGCAGGTTATCGCTGAGATTCCCGAGGCCGTAGGAAATCCAACCGCCCATGCTGGGAAAACCTGCGAGGGTAAAGCCAGTGTTCATCTGAAAGCAGGCGGGCGAATGGGATGGGCTCTTTGCAACCATCGAATGAATGAACGCGATATCATCCACACAAGTGGCAAGGTGGGGAAACAACCCGCTGACCCATGCCCCCGACTTTCCATGTTGCTTGAAGGGGAATACACTTTTACGAAGCAAGCCCGGGGATGCGAAGAAGGTATCAAGTTCTCCCTTGGAGGTAAGTTTTGTACCATCGAGTTTTTCAAGCTCAGGCTTGTAATCGAAAGTATCCACCTGACTAACACCGCCTGGCGAAAATATATGAATGATGCGCTTTGCCTTTGCAGGAAGGTGCAATCCATTCGTAGCGGGCGCTGCGAGAAGGGATTCCCTTTGCAACAACCATGCAAATGCGATCGATCCCAAGCCGGTTCCCGCATGATCAAGGAAGCTTCGCCTGTTGAGCCAGTTGTTTTGTGATCCAGCATTATGAGGGTGCATCTTCATCCTAATGATTGTAAAGGAATTCACTGGAGTTATAAATGGCCCAACAGAGAGTTTCCAAACCATGCTCTTTTGCAACATTCAGACCCGCCTGCAACTCCTCTGCATTTGGCTTTCGGGAGTAAGAGAATTCATAGGCTAATTCGATTTGCTTTTGCAATTCAGGTTGTTGTTCCTTAAGCCTAGTTGCAAGCTTCATCGACTGCCTGACCACGAATGAATCGTTCATCAGTGCAAGAGCCTGAAGGGGTGTGGAAGTGGGGCTTCTTCGGGGTTGGGTAATAGAGGGGGAAGGGCAATCAAGTGCATCGAGAAGTGGACTTCGCCCGGTGATCACCTGCATACGGTAGATAGTTCGCCTGTTGTAAATGTTCTCATCCTTGTCGAACAAATGATAAAAATAAGTGTTGAGCTGGGTTACAGTATAAGGTTTGAAGCTTGGCCCATTCATTTCAGAGTTAAGATTTCCAGCCATTGCAAGCATGGCGTCACGCACCACCTCACCCTCCAGCCTTAACGAGGGAAAGCGCCAAAACAAGCGGTTATCTGCATCAATCGCAAAAGCCTTTTTATATTCCTCCTGGGTATTACTATTGGGAATGCAAGTCTGCTTATAGCTGGCACTGGTAACAATCAGCCGATGCATTGCTTTAATGCTATAGTGTTGTTGCTTGAATTCGAAGGCAAGGAAATCAAGAAGTTCCGGGTGGGTGGGCCTGCCACCATTAAAACCAAAATCGCTCGGGGTATCGACAATACCAATACCAAAATGCCCCTGCCAAAGGCGGTTGACCATCACACGAAAAGTAAACGGGTTTTCTGGATGCGTGAGCCATTTTGCGAACAAGATTCTGCGTTGGGCTTCGGGCAAGTTACGATCCTTGGGAAACTCAACCTGCGAGAGATTGATTGCTTGAAGCCCACCGGGTGATACTTCATTTTTTGGTTCCTTGATGTCGCCTCGGTTGAATAAAACCGTGGGTTTGGGTTGCTCGCGCTCTCCTACAAATCCCATCTCCACCGGAAATTTCTGTGCCAACTGCTGGCGTAATTTTTCCAGCCCAGACTTCAACTGCTCCTTTTCCTTCATCAACGGCGCCAGTGCATCAGCTTCTTTTTGCTTTTCCTTCAATTGCTTTTGCAGTTCCAAATCCCTGGCTTCCAACCCTGCTATTTCTTTGCGCAATGCCTCCGTCTTTTCCAGCCATTCAGACTCTTCTTTTGCTCCCATCAATCTTCGCAACCCGTGTGCTTTTGGTTTCAATGAATGATCCACTCCCTCAAACACCGCCTTCACTCGGTAATAATCCTCCTGCAAAATCGGATCAAACTTATGGTCATGGCAACGAGCACATTGAACCGTCAGACCCAAAAACGCCTGGCTAACCCCGGAAACTATTTCCTCGAGCTGCTCTTCACGCGATTGCAATCTTCCCAATTTACTTGGTGTGACCCGTTGCACTGCATCCCAAGGGCCCGCCACCAAAAATCCCGTCGCTGCTATGCTTTCACCTGTTTGAACAGCTTGAACATCACCTGCGATTTGCTCGCGTACAAACTCATCGTATGGCTTGTCCTGATTCAATGCCCTTATCACATAATCTCGGAAGGTGTATGCCTGGGGCCTTTGCATGTCTTCTTCAAAACCATCGCTTTCGCTGAA
>RFZJ01000212.1 GCA_009920765.1 Planctomycetota bacterium
ATTGCTACTGTCAATCAATCCAATTCTGATCAAATAATAACGATCAGAATGAAAGCTTCCGATGCGAAAAAAATCAGGAATATAGCAGCATGTTTAGCGTCACCACTAGATGAAAGCCGAATAGCTTTACTCAAGGTTTGCAATGCGACTCCAGATGACATGATGAACATTCATCATCAGATTTATCAATCTGAAAATAGTTAATTAGACTTTCTTTTCCTTCACCCTATAGAGCAATCCTATAGGGTGAAAATCTTAATCATTACATACATAAGAAAGGCCTCCCAACAATGTTTACAGCTAATACAATCAATAAAGTTAATGAAGCCAAGGGGCAGCGTTTAAGCATTACCGAAAAACGAGTCCTAAAAGCCTTGCTTAAGGCATCGAAAGAGACAACTATTAAACACCATTACGAATGCGACCTCAAGAAGGCCTTTAAATCGCTTAGAATCTCACGATTTTCATTCGGTGGAGCAATCTCTTCTTTAAAGGGAAAAGGCATCTATAACCACATTATTTGGTCAACAAACCCAAACAAAACTGGGTACAAGGATTACCCAGCTAAATGCGTTCGTGTCTATGGTGAAATCCTCAGGATTAGATCAGACATCGCCCTAGTGGTCGACCCTGTTTTTTTTGAAAGCAGGGGGTAAACATGAGGGTATTAATAGCTTGCGAGTACAGCGGGATTGTAAGGGAGGCGTTCAAATCCAGGGGGCATGATGCATGGTCATGCGACCTTTTGCCTACCGATCAGCCAGGGCAACATCACCAGGGCGATGTGATTGAATTCATCAAAAACAATCCCGATTGGGATCTTATGATAGCTCACCCACCCTGCACCTATCTTGCATCATCAGGGCTTCATTGGAACAAACGCATTCCAGGAAGAGACAAGCTAACTTTAGAATCATTAGAGTTCGTGACCCTGTTATTAAACGCACCTATACCAAAAATTGTGTTAGAGAATCCTATTGGAAGAATTAACACAGCAATCAGGAAACCTGACCAGATAATCCAGCCTTGGATGTTCGGAGAAGATGCATCAAAATCAACTTGTTTATGGCTTAAAGGTGTTCCTAAACTAGAACCAACTAACATCATAAAGAAGGAGAGGTACGGAAATCAAACGCCATCAGGTCAAAATAATCTTGGCCCATCAAAGGATCGATGGAAGATAAGATCGACAACATATCAAGGCATTGCAGATGCAATGGCTTCTCAATGGGGCTAATTACTCTAGCAAATAAGCACCACCATAATGTATACTGTAAGCCAAGAGGGTTCATGTGACCCTCTTTTTTTATGGCCCAAGGTACAAATCATGGATGACAAAAGGTACTGGACTTTCATAGACATTGCTGCTGACCTTGATCTTGCATACACAACGGTGCGGAGAAACATCGATTCACTTTTAAAACAAAAGAGGATCACTCCGCTAACCAGGATGAAAACAAATAAAGGACATTATAGCTCTGTAATGGATTCTACTCAGTACAGCAAATTCAAGGAGATAATGAAAAGTCGCCCTAGTGTACACGAACAGGAAAGCGAGGCGACTAACGACAGGGGATTTTTCTATTTAATCCTATTAGTTCCAGAGTTTTCGGATAAGAGAATCAAGGCGGGATTCACATCACGGTTGGACTCCAGGTTGAACGAACACATGATGTCAGCACCGACTGCCAAGCTGATATTCTCACGCCCATGCCAACGATCTTGGGAAATATTTCTATTGGCTTATGTGCATTCTCATGGAGAGAGAATCAGGTCAGAAGTGTTTGACATTCACGATTCAAAGAAACTGATCAAAAATCTTACGACCCTATTTAGACAGATCGAGCAACGAAAATAAATCACGGAGAATCTTCTGGATCTATTTCAGTACCCTTAAGCATTTCAGCCAGAGCAATGTAGGCAGCAGCATCCTCAAGGGTATCTTGGTGATACCCCTGAGAAAGTCTGCAAAGTTTTAACATGGCCATCATTACAGCAACTTCATAAGCGGTAACTTCCCGCTTTAAAAAGTTAGTCCAAGAACTAGCAATACGCTTAAGGTTAAGTTCTGGATCGTCATACTGATTAGCTCGTTCAACGATATGTTCAGTACAGCGGGAAAAGAATTCATTAACTAAATATCTATCCATTAATCTTTCCTTTCAATTCGGATCTTTTTTTAAGTGCTGACTCCAGGGGAATCAAAAAAGTCTTGTTGTTCTTTTCCTCTAGAGTTGTTTCATGGTGGTCAATGTGTTCAGAAATAATGGAAGAATCATCTAGATCAACCACCCCATCAAGAGTTCCACGCATTAAAAAATACCCAATGCGACCCCTGTTAACCCCGATTACTTTTGCTGCCTCCCTTGCAGTTAGATAAACCTGTTCACCAAACTTAATCGCCATGTGAAATCCCTTCCATTTCTTTCTGATTTTAATTTGTTCAAGATCCGCCTCTTGAATCTTTTGGTCTACCATCTGCCTTGCTTTTTCTTTCTCTTGCTTCTTTAACGCAGCAGCAAGTTTCTTTTCTTTTGCCGTTATCTTTCTTGTTTCCCTTCTTCGCATCTTATCAAGAACAGATGCCAAAGGAATAATAAAATGACTCTTGCTTTTATTTTTAAACTTCATCATTTCAACCGGATCAATTTCTATTCCAATCTTTTCTATCGCATCCATTAAAGGCTTCTGATCGCTCAAATCGATTACGCCACGGAATTCGTTTTGGTACAAATAATGAGCAAGTAATCCAGCCTTAACA
>RFZJ01000213.1 GCA_009920765.1 Planctomycetota bacterium
GGAAACAGGCGAGATATTGCCCGCTGCATCAGTGGAACTTGCGCTAAGGTTGTGCACACCATCAGAAAGCGGAGTAGTAGGCGTAAAGGACCAGCTACCATTACTATCAGTGGGCACGGTGCCAATCAGGGTTGTACCATCATAAATATTCACAAGGGTGTTCGGCTCTTTGGTGCCACTCAGCGTTGGAGTGCTATCGCTGGTGGGTGCCAAAGGTGGGGTAATAACCGGCGCTGCGGGAGGCACACTATCGATGCTGGTGATAACCGAGTTGGATGGCTGACTGGTGTTACCAGCGGCATCCTTCTGGGTTGCGGTAAAGGTGTGGTTCCCATCAGAAAGTGGGGAACTGGGTGTAAAGGTCCAGTTACCGTTGGCGCCCACCACGGCTGTGCCGATGGATTGGCCATTATCATAGATGGTGATTATAGCTCCGGGTTCACCCGTACCGGAAAGGATAGGCGTACTGTCGTTGACTGGGCTGGGCAGCGGGCTGATCACTGGTGCGCTAGGGGCAATGGTATCAATCACCATGGTGTAGGAATCGGAATTAACAGACGTGTTGCCCGTCACATCCGTGGCGTTGGCACTGAAGCTGTTGCTGCCATCAGCAAGAGTTGGCGTGGTGAATGTCCACTGGCCACTTGAATTAGTTGTAGCCGTACCAATCTTAACGCCATTGTCGTAAACGGTGACAAGACTGTTGGCCTCTGCAGTACCGGTAAGTGTAAGCACATTTGCGCTGGTGATCTTGTCGGTGGTGCTGCTGCCATTATCTGGGCCGATGCCAGTAATAATAGGCTTGGTTGGTGCGGTGGTATCAATCACCAGATTGGTAGTCGCTGAAACTAGACTGATGTTGCCGTACACATCGGTGGCTGTTGCGGAAAGCGCATAGGTTCCATCTGCCAGCGGCGTGGTTGGCGTGTAGGACCAGTTGCCGTTGGCATCTGTTGTAACAGTAACGGTGGTTGAAGCGCCTGAGGGGTTGGTTGGAGCAATGGTAAGTGTGATGGTACTATTTGCAGGTGCAGTCCCGCTGATGGTGGGGGTGTTGTCGTTGGTGGATGCCAGCGGGGTGATCACTGGCGCCGCTGGCGCAGTGATGCTTATATCCACAACCAAGGGTGTGGAAGGATCACTGACAAGACCGCCGTTTGTGCGGGTAAGCGTGGAAGTATAGCTATGGATGCCAGTAGAAACCCCGCTTAAGGTCAATGCCACAGTTCCAGCAGTAATGTCGCTACCGGAAAGGGTGATGGACCTTAGCAGATTGGTTCCATCATACACCTTGATAATATCACCTGCGACAGCTCCCGTGGGAACCTTGATATCAAAGGTCAGATTGGTGAGATTGGTCTTGTTGTCGGTGTTGGAAATACCTGTGTCGGAATTAACGTTAAGGTCCATGGTCGGGGTGGCGGGTGCGTTGTTGGTGGTGAAATTCCAATCCGTGGCGTTGGAAATGCCCGCATACAGATTGCCAGCCACATCGCGAATCAAACCCGAACCAATCTCGATATGATAGTTGGTGCTTGCAGCAAATGAGGTGGTAGGCGTAATGGTCAGCACATTTCCGCTGACAGAAAGCTGGCTCGAAGAGAACGGGATCACCAGCCTGTTGGTGGTAGTGTCATTGACAATGGTAAGGCTGCCAAAACTGCCCAGCAAAACCGACTCGTTGAAGGTGATCGAGATGGACGTCGGCGGGCTAACGGTGGAATTATCAGCAGGCGAGGTCGCCGTGGCCACGGGCGCTGTCGTATCAATGTTTAACAAAACCGGGGTGGAGCTAGGGCTTGTGTTGCCCGCAAGGTCGGTCTGGGTGGCAACAATCGAATGCGAACCATCGGCAAGCACAGTGGTGGGCGTGAAGGTCCAGTTCCCGTTGGAATCGGTGGTGGCTGTTCCAATCAAGGTTGTACCATCATAGATCTTGATGATGCTATTCGGCTCTGCGGTACCGTTCAATGTCGGGGTACTGTCCTTGGTTTTGCCATCGCCCAGAGTGCCGGTATCAGATGCAGGGTCAAGAGACATACTTGGTGCTGTGGGCACAGAGTTATCAATGGTGACTAGCAGTGCTGCTGTGGCGGGGCTTTCGCCGGCACTATTCGACAATGTTGCAGAATACGAGTGCACACCAGAGGTTTGGTTTGCCAGGTTGAAGGATACCTTGCCGTTGGAGAGCATCTGAGCGTCTACGGTCACGGTGCCAACGAGGGTTACGCCATCGTACAGCTTGATGACATCGCCGGCCAGAGTTCCGGAGTTAATTGCCACATCCAACGCAATGCTGGTCAGGTTGGTGATGTTGTCGGTGCTGGAGGCACCGGTATCGCTTGCAGTTACCAGGTCTACTGCACCTGGAATGGAAAGCGTGGTGAAGTTCCAATCGGTAGTGTTGGAAAGGCCCGCAAAGGCATTACCAGCCAGATCCAAAAGGGCGGTGCTGTCCACCGTCACATAGTAACCGGTGCCGTAGGCCAAAGTAACTGAAGGGGTAATGGTGACTGTGCTGTTTGAAACCATAATACGACCGCTGGTGGCCACATTGAATGATTCCACCGTGGTGTTGTCAGAAGTTTTCTTAATGACAATGGTACCGGTAACACCCTTGGCTATGTTTTCATTGAAAGTCATGACCAGTGTGGTCGGCGGAACCAGGTTCGTGGCGTTATCAGCGGGGCTAAGGGTTACCAGGGTTGGTGCGC
>RFZJ01000214.1 GCA_009920765.1 Planctomycetota bacterium
TGCAGAAAAAAACCTGATTTTTGCAGGGCTTGGCCTCCAGTTGGCCATGCTTTCTAAGGAACAAGTCATCAGGGCTTTTACAGAGTGGATGTTTGACAAGTCCAAGCCACTTTTTGAAATCTTGCTTCATCAAAAGGCTATGACAGATGAGCAACTAAAGGTACTTCATGCCGCAGTGGAAGCTCATATTCAGAGGGAGGGTGGCAATGAAAAGGCCCTAGCTTCCCTGCATATGGTCAAGGATATGGAGAGTGATCTGGATCATCTGGGAGATCAGGATCTCCATCGAACTTTAGATAGTGCTGTTCTTCATCGCAAAGAACTAGGATTGGATGAGCGATTCACCAGATCGCATGTTTCCGATATTCCTGAAAAGGACAAGCCATTCTTGTTTCAAGGGGAAAAGAACCCTGCAAAGGATCGATTTGAAAGGCAGCAGTTTTTTGATGCGGGTAACCTGGGAGAGCTTTATTTTGCCAAGGATACCGAGCTTAATCGAACGGTTCTCACCAAGTACATCAAGCCTGAACGCTCGAATGAAGGGCTGACACAGGCCCTTTTTCACCTTGAAGGAGAAGTTACCGGTGCCCTAGAGCATCCTGGAATCGTGCCGGTATATGGCTTAGGGAAAGATACCAAGGGTAGGCTTTTTTATGCCATGAGATACATCCGTGGCAGAAAACTTTCCAGGGTGATTGCGGAATACCACGCCATTCCAAGCTTTGACTCTGGTAAAAAGCAGGAAACCCTGGTTGGTTTATTGCAGAACTTTCAAGCTGCATGTCTGGCTGTGGAATATGCCCATAAAAAGGGGGTGCTTCACTGCGATATCAAGCCTGACAATATAATGATTGGGGATTATGGTGAAGTGTTTGTGGTAGATTGGGGATTAGTGATTGTCCATGGGGAAGCTGCAAAGCCGGCTTCCCATAATGAGGACGAATTTGCAACCCTGGAAATTGGGCAGATACCTCCCTATAGGCCTTCGGATACCGCATCCAGCGGCTTGCATCGGAACCAGGGTGGAAGTCGTAAAGGGGTGGGTGGTACCCCTGCATACATGGCCCCAGAGCAGCTTCAGGCTACCTTTGATGAAGATGTGGCGATGCTAGGCCCTGGGGTAGATATTTATGCTTTGGGTGGATGCCTGTTTCAGATTCTGACGAACAAGTCACCGCACCTGTCTAAGAGAAATTCCAAAGAGAGCATGGATGATTTTCATAAGCGGATTCTTTCCGGGGATATTCCAAGGCCTAGGGAAATAAAATCTGAAGTACCCAACCCCTTGGATGCCATAGCCCTAAAAGCTTTGAGCCTCAAGCGTGAAGATCGTTATGCATCAGCCAAGGCGCTGGCGGAGGACGTTAAACGCTGGCTAGCAGACGAACCGGTGCATGCCTATAGGGAGGGCATGGTGGAGAAAGCCCAAAGAGTGGGCAGAAAGAACAAAGCACTGGTAGTATCAGCAGCACTAATACTGGTGTTTATGGCATTGGGTGGGGTAGGTTACGGCACAATCACCAAAGGGTATAACGAAAAGCTGGTTGCAAGTGAAAGAGAAGCTAGACTTCAGAGGGATCGTGCGGAAGAAAATCAGAGGACTGCACAAGCCAGTGCTGCAGAAGTAAAAATACAAAGGGATCGAGCGGAATCGAATGAAAAAAATGCGAATCAGCAACTCTATATTAATAAAATCCAACGGGCTGACTTGGAGTGGAACAGTGGTGATCCATCTATTGCAATAAATCAGCTTGCAAGTGTTCCATTTATTCAGAGAGGTTGGGAGCATGATTTTCTTTACACTAGAACTAATCCAAACAATGCTTCCCTAAAAGGGCATACGAGTTTTGTAAAAAGTGTGTCTTTCAGTCCGGATGGAAAAAGGATTGTGAGCGGTAGTTGGGACAATACTCTAAAAATCTGGGATGCCAGCACTGGTCAGGAAATTCAGATACTAAAGGGGCATACTTGTGGAGTAAATAGCGTTGCCTTCAGTCCCGATGGAAAAAAGGTTGTAAGTGGGAGTGAGGATATGACCTTGAAGATCTGGGATGCCATCACGGGTAAGGAAATTCAAACCCTTAAGGGGCATACTAAGGCTGTAACCAGCGTATCATTGAGTCCTGATGGAAAAAGGATTGTGAGTGGTAGTTGGGACAATACCCTAAAAATTTGGGATGCTAGCACGGGTCAGGAAATTAAAACCCTTAAAGGGCATACTGGTGGAATAAACACTGTGTCTTTCAGTCCTGAAGGAAAAAGGATTGTGAGTGGTAGTTGGGACAAAACTTTGAAGGTCTGGGATGCTGGCACGGGTCAGGAAATTCAAACCCTTAAGGGGCATATGCGTTGGGTAAATTGCTCATCGTTTAGCCCGGATGGCAAGATAATTGTTAGTGGAAATGGTGATGACACGCTGAAAATTTGGGATGCTGGCACGGGTCAGGAAATTCAAACCCTCAAGGGGCATACTGGCTTGGTGGCCACTATATCATTCAGTCCGGATGGGAAGAGGATTGTGAGTGGGAGTTGGGATAACACTCTGAAGATATGGGATGCCACTAGCGGCAATGAAATCCATACTCTCAAAGGGCATATAAGTTTTATAAGCAGCGTATCGTTTAGTCCGGATGGGAAGAGGATTGTGAGTGGGAGTTGGGATAACACTCTGAA
>RFZJ01000215.1 GCA_009920765.1 Planctomycetota bacterium
CAGCTAATGCGGTTAGTTTGGCAAATCGCTACGATAAAGTGATAAGCAAAAAGCTTGAAGACAGGGCACAAACCAAATTAGAGATCGAATCCAATTTGAAGACTGATAAGCGGTCGGACTATTCTTATTTTGGTATGTTATGGCATTTCATTTCTGCAGGCCCCAGCAGCCAACCCCAAGATTCAGGTATCCGAGCAGCCCTTTTAAGCAGCCTTCTATTAGGCGCAATAACGATTTGTGCTGCAATCCCTCTTGGAGTTGCAACTGCCATATACCTTGAAGAATACCGGGCCCAAAGCTGGATTGGTTCGATTCTTCAGCTAAACATCAACAACCTCGCGGGCGTACCCTCAATCATGTATGCAATTCTGGGTGCCTATGTGTTTGTAGAATTAATTTTCAAACCATTTGAAAGCCCTGCAATTGCAGCTCGAAATACCCTAGGCGGTGGCCTGACACTTGCCCTGCTGGTCTTGCCCGTTATCATTGTTTCCACCCAGGAAGCCATACGGGCTGTTCCTGTTTCACTTCGCCATGCGTCTCTGGCACTGGGTGCATCACGATGGCAGACGATCTGGAAAATTGTTTTGCCATCCTCCCTTCCCGGCATATTGACCGGGTTGATCCTGGCACTTTCACGAGCAATGGGTGAGGCCGCGCCTTTGGTATTATTTGGGGCAGCCCTTTATGTGAATTTCAGCCCGACTCTTTTCAGCAGATTTACCGCACTTCCCATGCAGATTTATTCTTGGTCCGACGATCCAGACCCTGCATTCCATTACAACGCTGCACTTGCAAGCGCGATTCTTATCACCATGCTTCTCGGATTAAATTCGATTGCAATTTTCTTCCGCTACTTTGTTCAGCAAAAGCTCAAGGGCTAGTAATCTTCCGAATCAATCGTTGCAAGCAAAGGTTCGCCTGTTGAAAACCTGCGCACATTTTCCCTTAACAACTTCCACTTGCGCTCTGTAACTGAAGCTGGGGGAACACTATTCTTTTCAACCAAATGAACTTTTCCAGCCCCTGTATTTTTCGAAATGTTCTCGATATTTTGCACACCTTTAAGATCCACTGCAATCACTTGGGCCTTTGCAGGCTTGATGAAAGATGCAATTTCCTCAGCGTTTAAACCACTTGCATCACCCATGATGATC
The DNA here is from genome assembly GCA_009920765.1 of Planctomycetota bacterium. Taxonomy (GTDB): domain Bacteria; phylum Planctomycetota; class Planctomycetia; order Gemmatales; family Gemmataceae; genus UBA969. The sequence goes on from RFZJ01000215.1 coordinate 1,158, forward strand.
AAGCTGCCGCCCTGCTTCAAACCAGCCCATGGGATATTCGCCAGAGGTTTGGCTTGCTTGGTATTGTTAAGATAAACAAGAATCACATCCGCATTTTCCATGGTGGACGACATATCATTAATGGAGATTTTAGCCCCAAAGTTTTGAACCCTGCTGGAAACAATCTTTGCTAAAGCCAAAGGGGCATGAATTGCAACATTTTTACCTTGCAAGCCATCGCCTTGTTGCGCGATCCAAAGCAAATTACGCAAAGCCTGATCAGCCTCCGCGGGAAGTGCAGCACGATCAAGGCTGGTGACTTGCACGGCCTTGGTTTTAGCATCGGCAAGAAAATCTTTAGGCAAATCAGGGCCCACTTGGATCCAGCGTAATTTATTCCCGCTTTTTAAAAGGCTGCTGTCCGCAAAACCCAGCACCGCATCTGCATTCATAATGGCTTTATTGGCCTCTTCCAAGGTGGGGACTGCAACAAATTCAATTTCGGGCGCAATCGTTTTCAATTCTGCGATTCTTGCGGGCATAAATCCAGAAGATAAGATCACACGTTTGGGTGCAACCCAGCCAGCTTTTGGCTTTTCAGGAGTGTAATTACCCGAAACATAACTAAGGTCCCGCAATAAATCATGAGGCACTATCATGCCTGTAAGTTCCTTATAAACATGCTCGATGTTATCGGGTTTCACAGGCACGCCTGTCCATTGTTCATACCAGGGAAATTTAATTGTTTCCTGCAACGACTTCAAATCCTTCGCTTGTTTGATGCCCCTGCCGACCTCATCACGAAGATCAACAAAATAGCGTTTTTGTTTTTGAATAAGGTCTGCACCTGCAACCGGGCCATGGCCCGGGCAAACCATCTTGGGCTTTAAATCCGCCATCTTCTCCAAAGCTTTTACCCATGAACCGGAATCTGAATGCCCCATGAAGTTGTATGCGCCATTCACACAAGCATCGCCTGTGCAAAGAATTCCGTGCTTGGGCAACCATGCAACAGCATCGCCCGCAGTATGGGCATGCCCCATGAAAAGAAACTCGACGCGCTGTTTGCCATCATCGAGAACCAAACGATCATCAAAAACAATGCCTGGAGTTTTAAGGAACGAAGAGGCAACATCTTTTCTACCAGTAGGCCCCTTGCCTGCCTCTTCAAATTCAGCAGGACCGAATTCCCGCATTAATCTGGCACAATTGGCCTGTGCCACCACGGTTGCACCCGCCTTAAAAAAAACACTATTCCCATAGGCATGATCGCCATGATGGTGGGTGTCAAACACATAACGAATCGGTTTGTTGGTGGTTTTTCGAATAGCCTCAACCACATCGGCAGCCCCATCAGGAAAATTGGCATCGATGACAGCGACATGATCTTCAAAAACGACCCAGATGTTGTTGCTTCCGCCAAAAGGTACGGTTTTATCTGTGGCACTAATCGAGGAGAACCTGAAGAAAACGCCTGGTG
>RFZJ01000216.1 GCA_009920765.1 Planctomycetota bacterium
CAATTGCTTATTCTTATAATGGTACCAATTGGATTGGTCTTGGAACAAGTACAACTTTTTTTACTATACGTGGACTTGCGATTGCTTGGAATGGAATAATGTGGATTTCTGGTGGTCTTGGAACAAATACATTAGCATATTCATATAATGGAATCAATTGGATTGGATTAGGAGCAACGATTATTACTTCAAGTGGAAATGGAATTAATTGGAATGGAACAATGTGGGTTGCGGTTGGTTCTGGAACAAATACAATTGCTTATTCTTATAATGGTCTTACATGGACAGGATTAGGAGCAACAATTTTTACAAATTCTGGTAATACAATTTTTTGGAATGGATTAATGTGGGTTGCTGGTGGTAGCGGAATAAATAATATTGCTTATTCTTATAACGGTATTAATTGGACTGGTGTTGGTTCAACTATTTTTTCAAATGACGCATTGGAAATTGCTTGGAATGGAAAAATATGGGTCGCAGTTGGAGGATATAATACAGATGTTGGATTTGGAATAAATACAATTGCTTATTCATATGATGGAATAAATTGGTCAAGAATATCAACCAGCACAAATATTTTTGGAACAGGTTATGGTATATCTTGGAATGGAACCATGTGGGTCGCATTTGGTGTTGGAACCTCTTTTGGAGGTCCAACTACGATTGCTTATTCATATGATGGAATATCATGGTCTACTGTTTCTAATTCTCAAAGTATTATTGGATACGGATATTTTGGGAAATTTAACAACCGGCGCCCGAATACACTTACATTCCCAAGACGTATGACAATCGCACTTGGACAAGGAACTAATTCACTTGCTTATTCATATGATGATGGATTAACATGGACTGGTCTCGGAACAAGCTCAAATTTTTTTTCTACTAGTGGAAATGGAATTACTTGGAATGGAACAATGTGGGTCGCTGTTGGAGAAGGAACAAATACAATTGCTTATTCATATAATGGAATTAATTGGACTGGATTAGGAACAAATATCATGACTAATTGGGGATTAGGAATTGCTTGGAATGGAACGATCTGGGTCGCTGTTGGGAATGGAACAAATACAATCGCATATTCATATAATGGTATTATTTGGACTGGATTAGGAGCAACCATATTTACAACAGCTGGGGAGAATATTGTTTGGAATGGAACAATGTGGGTCGCTGTTGGTTATGGAACAAATACAATCGCTTATTCATATAATGGAATTAATTGGACTGGATTAGGAATAAGTATTTTTAATAGTTATGGATTCGGAATTGCTTGGAATAGAACGATGTGGGTTGCGGTTGGATCAGGAACAAATAGTATTGCGTATTCATATGATGGAATTAATTGGAATGGTCTTGGAAATATAATGTTTAGTTTTGGATATAATATTGCTTGGAATGGAACGTTGTGGGTCGCAGTTGGAACTGGATCAAATACAATTGCGTATTCATATGATGGAATTAATTGGACTGGAGTAGGCGTAACCATATTTACATCATATGGATATGGTATTACTTGGAATGGAACCTATTGGGTTGCGGTTGGAAATGGATCAAACACAATTGCTTATTCATCAAATGGTATTATTTGGACTGGATTAGGCTCAAGTATATTTACACTTGCTGGATATAATATTAATTCAAACTTCAACTCCCCTGCAACAGTATATATTCAACAACCAACAATTGCACTTGGTTCAGGAATAAATACACTTGCTTATTCAACTGATGGAATTCTATGGACTGGATTGGGGACTAATATATTTACTACGGCAGGATATGATTGTGCTTGGAATGGTTCGATGTATGTTGCTGTTGGAAGTGGAATAAATACATTGGCATATTCTTATGATGGTTTGACATGGTCTGGTATTGGACAATCTATTTTTTCAAGCATTGGATATGGTATATCGTGGAATGGTTCTCAATGGGTCGCTGTTGGAGAAGGAACAAATACAATTGCTTATTCATCAAATGGTATAAATTGGACTGGTCTTGGAACAAGTACAAATTTTTTTACAAGCATTGGATATGGGGTTTCATGGAATGGAACTCTATGGGTAGCGGTTGGAACCGGAGCAAATACAATTGCTTACTCAACAAATGGAATATCATGGACAGGTCTTGGACAAACTATTTTTACAGCGAATGGATATGAGATTGCTTATAATGGGCGTAGATTTGTTGCGGTTGGTCAAGGAACAAATACAATCGCATATTCAAATGATGGTCTAACATGGACTGGAATCGGAGCAACTATTTTTACATCAGATGGAAACAGTATTTCTTGGAATAATGAGCGTTGGGTAGCGGTAGGTTTTGGAGGTTCTTCAATCGCTTATTCAACTGATGGAATAACATGGACGAATGTTTCGTCAAGCACAAGTATTTTTAATAGTGGAGGAAATGATGTTTCCTGGGATGGGAAACGTTGGATTGCGGTTGGAGAAGGAACCGCAAATAGAATCGCAACATCTTACGATGGAATAACATGGTATGGAGTTGCAACAAGCACGAGTCTTTTTTCAAGTGGTGGATTTGGTATTTCAACTACTTACAATTCATCATCGA
>RFZJ01000217.1 GCA_009920765.1 Planctomycetota bacterium
CTGTTTCAGAAACGCATCCGGGACCTCCGTAAATCACGGGGGTGGACGCAGGAACACGCTGCCGAGGTGTGCGGGATCGGCTACAAGCTGTATCAGCTTTACGAACTTGGGATCAAACGCAACCCCGGCTTGTTGACGCTCGAAAAGATCGCCCATGGTTACGGGCTGGAGCTTCACGAGCTTTTGAATCCCGCCGAATCGAACCCTCGACGCAAAACTGCCAAGAAATCGCCAACCACCACCGTAATTGGTTAATGAGTGGTAATTGTTTGCAGTGCAACACGTTGCATTCCGTTTCCAATTGACAAAAAAAGGTCTTCTGGTAATATGCGTATTGTGACAATACAGGTAACGGGTTAAGTGGTTCGTCGTCCTCCACAGGACATCCCTGACGGTGTTTTGTGGAGGAGGACGGGTTTACATTCAACGGACTGGACAATCTCCTCACGACGAGGGGACACGGTGGTGTTTTGTCGAAAAAAACGGTGTAACCCACTGGTTGACAGGGACTTACTGACCTGTCACCAGGGACACCGAAAAAAAGTCAAAATATGAACCGACAATATCAGTTGATATCCGAAAGAATTTCACAAATCAGTCCGATGCGATTGATTTCGCACGTGAACTGGAGAAGGGGGTTAAAGAGAACGGGAATTCTGTTGTGGAACAGGTCCGGTACCAGTCCAATCAGATTCAGAAAATGATCGACCGTCTTGGTGAGCGTGGTAAGACCCTCGACGATTGTATCAATTTTTACTTCCTCCACTTGGAACAGGAGACAAAACGTTCAATTGTCCCCCCTATTAAAGAACTGTGTCAGAAGTGGTATGTCGAAAAACGGGATTCAACCAATCGACCGATACGGACCAAGACGAAAAATGAACTGAAATCCTACCACAAGTTCATCATTGATCATTGGGGTAATTTAAAACCGTTCGAGGTTAATCGAAAAGTGTTGAATGGGGTTTACGAAGAACTGAACAATTCCAATGTCACGAAACGCCAAAAAAACCGATACGTTCGTCAGTTTTTCAACTGGTGTAAGTTGGAAGGATATTGTTCAGAAAATCCCGCTGACGGTATCAAAATCACCGTGAAAAAATCGGAAGTGACAATTCTTAAACCGAGTGAAATCGTCGAACTACTTCGATTGGTTGAAAAGAAATTCCCTGAAATGGTCGGTTTCTACGTTCTTTGCGTTTTCGGTGGTTTACGACCGTCAGAATCGCAACGGGTGGTTTGGGATGACATCAATTTTGAAGGTAAGGAAATTTACGTAAATTCCGAAGGGAAGACTGGTTCACGGAGGTTTATTTTGGAAGAGTGTCCTGAGACCAATGTTCTTTGGGTCTGGTTAAATCACCTGAAATCCATCCGTGGACACCAACCCTTCAATCCGACAAAGAACCACGAAGGAACACAGAAAAAAATCCGTTCCATCGTGAAATTCCCGTGGAGTCAGGACGTTCTCCGACACTCGTTTGGAACTTACTACTACAACCTGATCCACGATTTGGGGAAGGTCGTTCACGACATGGGAAACAGTGAAACGATCTGTAAACGACACTACGTCCGTTCGGTGGCAAATTCAGACACCAAGGAATTTTGGGGTATCCGTCCGGAGGAAAATGACCAGAAACCCAATGATTCTTCCCTTCAATCGACCCCACTTGTCAGAATTCTGTCAGACGAAACCGTGAATTCCAACGGGGAAACCTCTGTAACCTGTTGATTATCAATGGTGCGCCGGGCAGGACTCGAACCTGCAACCTTCTGATCCGAAGTTGTTCTCTTCGTTGTCGTGTCTAGTTGCGTCAAGTTGCATAAAAGCGTGTGTTTTAAGTGGAAATTGCGGGGTATCTAGGCAATTCTGTCACTACTTGAAACAACGCCATACAACCCGGGACGACCGGAAAAGTGTCCAAGAAGTGTCCAAGCAAACGGACGCGCCGCCATCGGCTGAGGCCGGCAAAATCCGCAGGGTCGGCCCCCGGTCGGAACCTGTGTCCAAAACCCACGTCAATTATTGGAAAACGCGGCTGTTGAAGAACTCGTTCACCCGGAACGGGGAACTCTGCAAGGTCAAAGAGTTCTGTGTGAAGATCCAACATCGGGGCCGCCGACAAACGTTCTCGCTCGACACAGGTAATCGCGAGGCGGCCGCGACCAAGGCCAGGGACATCTATCAGACCATCTTGGCCCAGGGCTGGGATGCGGCGGAAGCGTTGTTCAACCCGGGCATGCTCGTCCGCAAGGATGATCCCACGCTGGGAGAGTTTTTCGCCGAGGTTCAGGCCACGGCCGGCCTGTCCGCCAAGACGTTCAGGAACTACGCTTCGGCCTTGCGGACGATTGCCTGCTCTTCCTTGGGCAAACTCGCCGACGACAAATCCAAATATGATTACCGGGGCGGTGGCCACAAGGCGTGGCTTGAAAAGGTGGATGCGATAAAGCTGGCCGCCATGACGCCCGACCGCGTGCAACAGTGGAAGATCGCCCACATCAGAAAGGCGGGTTCCAA
>RFZJ01000218.1 GCA_009920765.1 Planctomycetota bacterium
GCGCCAGTGACAACCTCGATATTGCCATCGTTACTGATATCACCTGCTGCAACAAATACACCACCTGTGAAGGAAATGGGGTAGGCAAACCATTGACTGATGATGGAATTGGTAGCTCCATCAAAAACTTTAACATGGGGTGCGCCGCCGGGCCCTGCACCGGTGACTAAATCCAAAATTCCATCTCCGTTGAAATCGAGAGCTGCAACGGTGACACCCCCTGTGAAGGCCTGATCGTAGGCAAAGAATGCTCTAGCTATACTAAGATTGGTGCCATCGAAGATGCGAACTTCGGGGCCGCCGCCTGCGCCTGCACCAGCGATGATATCCAGGATTCCATCACCGTTGAAATCTTGTGCTGTAATAAAAACACCGCCGGTAAAGGCTGGATCAAAGGCGAAAAAGGATTCCATCACCGCTCCGGTTTCAGAGTCCAGAACAACTATAGCCGGCCCGCCACCAGGCCCTGCTGCTGCAATGATATCAGCCTTGCCATCGCCGTTGAAATCCCCTGAAACAACTCGGATTTCACCAGTAAAACCGGGGAAGGGGACCACGGTTCCGGTAGGTTGGCCGGTGACTGGGTCGTAAAGCGATACCGTGCTTGAACCACCTGAAGAGGGAGGAGGAGTACCCGTGACCAAAGGTGCTGGGGTAGGTGCGGGGACAATGGTGGCAACCTGAATGGGTGTACCACTGCTTAGGCTGTTAGTTGTAACCACTGCGGTAAGGCTGCCAGTACTAGTTGGTTGTGTGGAAAAGTTAATTACTAACTGCGTGGATGTGGCGGAACTTACGGTGCCGATGGCACCATTGTTGAATGTGACCATGTTGTTTGATGGAGTTGTATCAAACCCTGTACCAGTGATGGTAAGAGTGGTGGTGGTGATAACTAGGTCTGCGATGTTAAGTGTTACCGTTGGTATTGCAGTTAAGGTGACATCATTGCCTGTGCCACCGACATATGAAATCGTATAGGCCTTCCCGCTGGCGAAAATAACAGATCCCTCAGGCAAACCTGAAAAAGTTCCAACTACAGCAGCAATTCCTTGGTTATCAACAATGGTAAATACAGAGCCTGCGCTTCCAGCATAGGTCGAGGATAATGTTAAGATTGCATTACCCAAAGTTACGGTTCCACTTGAACCAACCACGATTTGATCATATTGGGTTCCTGGTATAGTTCCTGCGAGTTCAATCTGAAGAGTATTGGTGGGGGATAAACTCAGGCTAGTGGTGGTAACTTGCCCGGGGCTGTTGCCGGGGGCGATTATGCCATTACCGGTTCCTGTCAGATTACCGATTGCTCCGGTGCCTTTAAGTGTTCCACCCGAAACAGCATAGTTGGTGATTTGTGGCAGGGAATTATTGATCTGTACCACGCCCGTAGTGACATTGGTGGTGGTATTTGTGTTAGGGCCAGAAATTACGGTCAGTCCGGGAGTGGCGGTAATAGGTGTCAAACTGAATGCTCCGGAAACTGTTCCATCAAGATAAATATTTCCAGTACCTGCATTCAGTGTCGTGTTTGTGGCCAGAATTACTCCGGTATTAGAATCACCCAAAATCATGTTGGAGTTTGTTGCAGCCAGCGTTCCTTTCATGGTGACCGAAGAAGGTGCGGTAACCACAAGGCCCCCAGTAAAGGTGGAACTATCGGTCAAGGTACCATTCAATGTCACAGCGCCTGTATTTAGGAATTCCACATTCTGCGCGAAGGTGTTACCAGTACCTGTCATCGATACGGAGTAGGGGTTCGCTGTGGTGATTAAATCATTAACATTTACTGCGTCAGTGAAGGCAGCAGAGGCACCATTGGTTATGATAAGGTTGTTGATGTTTACTGATGTGCCGGAGATTGCGCCGACTGCTCCTGCATTAAGATTTAAATTGAAGGCGCTCATGCCATCGGTGATGGTACTGCCAAAGAGTATATTACCAGTCCCAGTGGTAAGTATAGTATCGGCACCCAAAGTTATGGCATCGTTGTAAGTTTGATTTCCTGTGGTGGTGATAGCTCCACCATTAATTATGGTAGTACCGCCAGAATTAACAGTGATGCTAGTAAGCGCTACTCCAACGCCACCGACAATTCCACCAAAAGTGGTCGTACTGGAAGATTTTGCATTAAGGATGAAGGCGCCGTTGAGGCTGCTGCTGAAGAGGATATTTCCTGCACCAGTGTCAATCGTGGAATTTCCGTTCAAAACTACAGTATTGTTAAAAGTGAGTGCATCATTTGAGGTTGAGATATTTACACCAACAATCGCAGCACTTGCAACTATTAATGCATTGTCGAAATTAGAAGAGGTTGAGGCAAAGGTGACGCCTGTTCCGCCCGCAGTAAGTGTAGTTGTACCAGTGATGGTGCCACCACCTGAAACAGCATTCACGGTCATCGTACCCGCCCCCACTGCGGTGATGTTCAATGATCCAGCGGCAGTGATGAGGTCAAGTTC
>RFZJ01000219.1 GCA_009920765.1 Planctomycetota bacterium
CCCCGGTAGTGTAAATCGTTACCCGCCTTGCCTACCGAGCATAAAGCGGTGTTACCCGCAGCGACGCCTGAGAGGGCAACGGATTTCTTGGGTTTGAAAGGAACAGATTCAGCGGTTGTCATGATAACTCCAAAGGATAGATATTAAGATAAAGGTGGTGTTTTATTTTTTAACAAGGTTACTTGGGCTTCTCTTTGTTCCTGGCAAATAGCTCATCAAGTTTTTGTTCATAGCCCAGGTAACCCAGGTATTCGTACAACTCCATGCGCGACTGCATACTGGGCACAACGCTTTTTTGCGTGCCCTCTGCTCTAAGAGTTTTGTAGAAGTTAAGCGCAGCAGCATTCATCGCACGATAAGCACCACAACAATAAAGGGCGATATCAACACTAGCTTCACGCAGTTGATCAAGGGTGAAAAACGGAGTGGAACCGAACTCGGTCAGGTTTGCAAGAATGGGCACCTTTACCGCAGTGCGAAATTGCTTGTACATCGAAAGTTCGGTGATGGCTTCTGGGAAAATCATGTCCGCCCCTGCAGCAACATAGGCGCATGCCCGGTCGATCGCAGCATTCAGGCCTTCAACCGCCAGCGCATCAGTTCGTGCCATGATCACGAAATCAGAATCGGTTCGTGCATCCACTGCAGCCTTGATGCGATCAACCATTTCTTCTTTCGAGACGATTTCTTTACCAGGCCGATGGCCACACCTTTTGCTTGATACCTGGTCTTCCATATGAACTGCAGCGACATCAGCGCGGATCATATGGCGGATGGTGCGTGCGATGTTGAATGCCCCGCCCCAACCAGTGTCGATATCCACCAAAAGGGGCAGGCTGCAAGCTTCGGTGATGCGTTGTGCATCGGTGATCACATCATCGAGGGTGCTGATGCCAAGGTCTGGCATCCCGAGTGAATTCGCAGCAACGCCTCCCCCTGAAAGATAGATTGCACGGTAACCCGTGGCTTGAGCCATGCGTGCAGTGTAAGCAGTGATGGTACCAACGACTTGGAGTGGGGATTCAGCAGCAACAGCTTTACGAAACAAAAGACCTCTAGAATCTTCCCGCATATTGCAATCTCTTTCGGTATTTGATGGGTGTGGAATCAATGGGCAAGCAAAGTGCGGCAGATCGAAGTAGGTGATGGATGATGGTACGTTTCATTGATATATTTTAAAAGCAGCGAATTGCATTTGCAAGGATGGTTTTGAGATTGTCACTAGAAGAGGGAAAGCCCACGCACTTTAGTATAGCACGGCATGTTTTTTTGACTGTTCAAAGAACAAGTCCATTCAAAGCATATTTTAAATTCGCCCGGGTTGGATCAATGTAAAAACCAAAAGAAACTGCTGGTTAAGGAAAGCGAAGGAAGCCCGGATTGACGGTTCGGATGGAGTACAGGGTGCCACCGCCTGTGATGTAAAGTGTTTTTTTATCCGCACCGCCAAAGGCGCAGTTCGTGACTTCATCCGTGGGTATGGGAAGGAAGGTAATCAATCTTTTGCTCATTTCCAAATTAGGGTTGATGACATAGATGCCACCCTTGATGTCTGCATCGGGTTCGAAGGGTGGATTAGGCTTGTTCAAACCACCCGCGACATAGAGGTTACCAGCGGTGTCTTCCTTCAATCCATCGGGGCCACGGCCTTGCTTCCAATCAAAGATAAGTTCTTGTTGCTTGGTAATGATGGAACCATCTTCATTCCTCGGGAAGCGCCAAAGTTTGCGAGCCCCGTTTTTGGTATCGTTATTGTTATCCGCAACATAAAGCCATTTACCATCTTTGCTGACTAGCACCCCGTTGGCGCGTTCAACTTCCCTGGCGATCACGCGGTGGATTTTGCCATCGGGATCAATGCGATAAACGCCCTCGATGGTTTTCCCCATCGCGTCTTTTTGCTCCATGCCATCCTTCGGGCCATAGCGGGGATCGGAGAAGTAAAGTCTTCCTGCATCATCGAGGGTAAGATCGTTGGGTTGGTTGAAGGCGAATCCATTGAATTTGTCAGCAAGCACTTTGGCATTGCCTGAAGAATCGAACTGGACTACGCGTTTTTTTCCGGGTTGGCATGCAAGAAGATCGCCCTTGGGAGAAAAGAGCAAACCATTGGTCTGGGCGTTTTCAACATGAATGGAAGCAACGCCCTTGGGGTCGAGCCTGTGTATGCCTTTGTGTCCGCTGGTAAGGATACCAAGGGTTGGGTGCCAGGCGGGGCCTTCGCCAGCGGCATCGGGAGGCCCCATCTTGGTAAGCTTGGAACCTTTTTCAAAGATGTTGTCTGTTGATTGATTGTAAAGTAGAAGAAT
>RFZJ01000220.1 GCA_009920765.1 Planctomycetota bacterium
ATTTAGCCATGGGGCGACTGTGTAGCCGAGTCCCGCAGTATATAAAGCGTCTTTACCCATTGCGGAATTATAGCCTTGAGGGCTGGTATTCCAGATATCTAGGTTAGCCTTAACATGGGTCGGATAAGAATAAGAAACGCCAGACCCAATCTCAACAAAATAAGGCATGCAATCTTTGCTAAGACAGGGAGTGGTTGTTCCCATCGTGCCTGCATGAACGTGATAGCTTAGTAGAGTAGCACTAATGCTAACCATGATGGGTTTTCTTATCAAGTCCATTAACATACTGTTTTTTTTCATCATTCAGACCTTTTTATCAATCATGTCGTAAAACCCCGTCGTTCAGGGCGGGGATGTAAGCCAGCGGGGTTGACCTTAATGTGGCGTTCGCTGTTGTTCAATATAAGCTCTGATTATTGAAATAGGTTCACCACCACAGCTTGCGGCAAAATAGCTTGGCGACCAAAGAGCGCCGCCCCATAATTTTTTCTTGATGCTTGGAAAATCCATTTTTCGAATCAATAGACTGGACACGCCTTTGAGGCTATTGACTAGTTTTGAAACTGTCACTTTGGGTGGATAATTCACTAACAAGTGCACGTGGTCATCCTCGCCATCGAATTCAACCAAGGTCGCATCAAAATCTTTGCAGATAGCATCAAAGATAGGGTGCAAAGCTTCTAGAATGTCTATTGTAAAGACGTTTCGACGGTATTTTGTTACAAAGACCAGATGGACATGCATATTAAAAACACAATGTCTTCCTCGTCTAATATCATTGTTTTCATCCATAGGCCAGAGTATAATAAAAGCATGAAACGACTTCAAGCTTTTAAATTCGAATTGATTCCAACGGGCGAGCAGCAACGCAAAATGCTTCGTTTTTCCGGCTGCAGTCGTTTTGTCTATAACAAAGCATTGGTACTTCAGAAAGAGAATTTTGAGGCTGGCAATAAATTCATGACGTATGTTTCCATGGCCTCTCATTTGCCCGTATGGAAACGAGATCTTAAGTTTTCTTGGTTAAAAGAGGCTCCTTCCCAAGCACTTCAGCATGCCTTAAAGGATTTGGAAAAAGCGTTCCGGAATTTTTTTTCAAAACGCGCGGATTTCCCTTCGTTTAAACGACGTGGTCGTGGGAATAGTTTTAGGTATCCTGATCCAAAACAATTTAAACTGGAGCAAGAAAATAGTCGTATTTTTCTGCCGAAGCTTGGTTGGCTGCGTTACCATAACAGTCGGTGCGTTCTTGGTGACTTACGAAACGTAACAGTAAGTCAATCAGGCGGTAAGTGGTTTGTATCGATTCAGACGCAACGAGAGGTGTTAGCAACACCTTCTGGTGCAACGAGTGCCATAGGTATTGATGTTGGGATTGCTCGCTTTGCAACCATGAGTGATGCTCAAAGCATTGAGCCATTAAATAGCTTTAAAAAGCATCAACAGCGTTTGGCACGTTACCAACGGCGCATGAGTGGTAAAGTTAAATTCAGTTGTAACTGGAAGAAGGCTAAAGCCAAGGTACAAAAGGTTCACACGGACATCGCTAATGCCAGAAAAGATTTCCTGCACAAAACGACTACAGTGATCAGCAAAAACCACGCGCTCGTCTGTATTGAAGATTTGCAGGTCCGGAACATGTCCAAGTCTTCCAAAGGCAATAGTGAGCAGCATGGCAAAAGAGTCGGGCAAAAAACAGGTTTGAACCGCGCTATTCTTGATCAAGGGTGGGGTGAATTCAGACGCCAGCTGGAGTACAAAATGCTCTGGAATGACGGGATTTTGTTGGCAGTATCTCCCCATAATACGAGTCGCACTTGTCCATGCTGTCATCATATCTCGAAAGAGAATCGGCTTACCCAAACTAAGTTTTTGTGTGTCAGTTGTGGCTATGAGAATAATGCCGATGTCGTCGGTGCTATCAATATTTTAGAGCGAGGACATCGCTTGTTAGCCTGTGGAGAGTTGGCGCAGTCAGGCCTCTCTGCGAAGCAGGAACCCATCGAAGTGACTCAAGCACAGGTTGCTTGAGCACCGTAGGAATCCTCGTCCTTTAGGGCGGGGAGGATGTCAATAGCTATTTCATACTCACCGCACCAAATGACGAAATGAAGCAAGGTATCACCATTCAAGTTACTTTCCGTAAAATCAATGCGTTGCCAGTACTGATCAAGCAGTTGGTGAAGCTGTTGACGTAAATGCTTCTTTTCATCCAATGTTGTTGCATCATGAATCAGACGGGTTAATTGCATTAATGGGGTATTCCAATCCTTTGCATCA
>RFZJ01000023.1 GCA_009920765.1 Planctomycetota bacterium
ATAACGATTATATTAAAAATTTTAGGATTCTACCCATAAATAAGGGTTTGCAAAAAATTTAAATACACTTAAAATAAATAAGCTTGCCTTTACTTCTTACCCTTGGAAATAAGATTTATTCATGCTTAATAAAAAACTAATACTAAATTTATCTACAATTTTAATTTTTATTATTGGGTTGCCAAAATTTGCGAAAGGAGAAGATTTCTCTTTTTTTGAATCGAATATTAGGCCAATTCTCATCGAGCATTGTTATGAATGCCATGCTGAAGGTAAAAAAGTGCGTGGAGGTTTACTATTAGATACTAAAACAGGGCTTTTAAAAGGTGGTGAAACTGGACCAGCAATAATTCCTGGAAACCCAGATGATAGTCTTTTTATGAAGGCTATTTTGCAACAGGGGGATTTAAAAATGCCTCCTAAGGGCAAACTAAGCCCTGTAGCGATAAAAAATATCAAAGAATGGATTGCAAAAGGCGCCGCAGATCCAAGAGAAACTAAAGGAATAACAACAACTTCCATTGATTGGGCTAAAAGTAAAACTTTTTGGTCTTTTATGCCAATAAAAGATGTAAAAGCTGATTTATTAAAAAGTGCTGGCAACCCTATCGATTACTTTGTATCAAATCAATTAAAATTAAAAGGATTATCTAAATCAAATCAAGCTGCACCACAAGAATTAATTCGACGACTTAGTTTCTCTCTAACAGGTTTGCCCCCATCTGTTGAGGATGTAGATGAATTTAATCGTAATAATTCCCCGGAGGCGTACTCCAAACTGGTTGACAAATACCTCGCAAGCAAATCCTACGCAGAAAGATGGGGAAGGCACTGGCTAGATGTAGCAAGATATGCAGAAGATCAGGCACATACTTTTGGGGTAAAACCAAATAGTGATGCTTATAAATATCGTGATTGGGTTATAAAAGCTTTTGATTCTGATATGCCATTCACCGATTTTACAAGATACCAAATTTGTGCAGATTTAATGCCAGAACCAGCAAGAACAGAAAATCTTGCAGCCTTGGGCTTTTTCGGATTAGGTGCACAATATTATAAAAACACTGATGCAGCACGTGCAATTGCAGATGAACTGGATGACAGGATAGACACATTATCTCGAGGATTTCTCGGACTGACTGTGAGTTGCGCACGATGCCATGATCACAAATATGATCCAATACCAACCCAAGATTATTACTCAATTGCAGGTATCTTTCATTCATCGAAATTAAATAACACTCCATTATGTTCAGTGGAAGAATTAAAAACATACGAGGCGGCAAAGCAAAAACTTGCGGAATCCGAGAATAAATTAAATTATTTTATTCACAATGAAAGATTCCCATTCATTGAGAAGCGTTGTTCAGATTTTGAAAAATTATATCAGTTAAGCTATCAGTTTTTGGATAAAAAAAAGATTGACCCAAAGGTTACATTAAAAGATTATTCAAACGAAAAAGATGTTATTGAAAAATGGATTAAATTTATCGAAAAAAACAGGAACAACAAAAAGTTTTCGTTTTTCATGGATCCGTGGAATGATATAAAAGAAAACTCGACGGCAGAGCAAAAGAAAATTGCAGCAACAAAAGCCAAGGAAAGTTTATTAAAAATAATTAAAAACGAGAAAACAACTGCAACAAAAGAAAAACCCAACAAGAATTCTGAAATTTATTCTGCATTTTTTGAAACTGAAGGAATTTTACCTTTAGGGGATACCTGGAAAAAAGAACTAAGCAAAGAAAAAGCAGAAGAATTAAAAGCATTGGAAGACAAACAAAAAGAACTTAAAAAAATCACTCCTGAAAACCTTCCCATAGTCAATGCAATTGCAGAATCTACCCCTGCTGATTTAAAAGTTTACATACGAGGAAATCCAGCAAAACAAGGTGAACTTGCCCCAAGGCGATTCCTCAAGATTTTATCAGATGATAACCGAAAAAATTTCACCAAGGGAAGTGGCCGAACTGAGCTAGCAGATGCTATTGCAACACCAGATAACCCATTAACAGCAAGGGTAATTTCTAATCGAATTTGGGCTTGGCATTTTGGTAAAGGTATTGTTGGAACGCCCAGTAATTTTGGAAAATTAGGGGACGCCCCATCAAACCCTGAATTACTAGACCATCTTGCTCAATACCTTATCAATTCTGGCTGGTCAATTAAATCATTACAAAAATATATTGTGTGTTCAGAAACCTTCAAACAATCTTCAAAATCCATCACCAACAATATGAATATCGATCCAGAAAATGTCTATTTATGGAAATTTAACAGACAAAGACTAGATATCGAAGCTTGGCGTGATTCAATTTTAAGTGTTGCAGGTTCGCTTGACAAAACAATTGGGGGCCCAACCTTCAACCTTAATGATGATAATGCAAAAAGACGTACTATTTACGCAAAAATCAGCCGGCATGAACTAAATGCACTCCTAAGGATTTTTGATTTCCCCGACCCGAATATCACCAGCGAAAAACGAATTGAAACTACCGTCCCACAACAACAATTATTTATCATTAACAGTCCTTTTGTTATAGAGCAGTCTAAATTACTTGCAAAAAAAATCCAATCCATTTCCAAATCTGAAACAGAAAACATAATCTCCGCCTATAAAATCATATTTTCTAGGCCACCATCTTCCAATGAATTGGAAATAGCAATGCTTTTTCTTCACGCAAACGAAGAAAGTATCGAGAAGCCAATGAATAAAATGGATCGGTGGGAAAGGTTTGCACAGGCACTGATTGCTAGCAATGAGTTCATGTATATCGATTAATTTTAGAAAGAGCATACCAATGTATTTATTATCACGCAGAGAAATGGTACAGAATTTTGGCGCTGGCACAGGCATGATTGGTCTAACCAGCCTTCTTTCTGACTCGGGTTATTTAAATGCTGCTAGCAGCAGTGCGAATCCACTTAATCCCAAAGAATCGCATTTCAAACCTAAGGCAAAATACCTGATCCACCTTTTCATGAATGGAGGACCCTCTCAGGTTGACACTTTTGACCCAAAACCTTCATTAATCAAATACAACGGCCAACGACCTGATATGGCAAACAAATCCACTGAACGTAAAACAGGCGGTCTGATGCAATCGCCTTTCAAATTCAGCAAGCATGGCAACTCAGGGGTTGAAGTTAGCGAAATATTTCCTGGCATAGCCAGTTGCATTGATGATATTTGTGTTATTAGGTCTATGCATACAAATATTCCTAATCATGAGCCATCTTTGTTGATGATGACTAGCGGCGAAACTCAACCAACCAGGCCAAGTATGGGTTCATGGTTACTTTATGGTCTCGGAACTGAAAACAAAAATTTGCCCGGTTTCGTGGTGATGTGCCCTGGTAAACCTGTAGTAGGACCACAATTATGGAGTAGCAGTTTCCTTCCTGGTGTTTTCCAAGGAACACACATTAATAATTCAACAATGGATCCTAAAAAGATAATTCAAAATGTATCAAACCCCTCTCTCGGAAAAACATCCCAGCGAGAAATGATGGATTATCTTGCAAAGATAAACCAATTGCATCTTGAAAAAAGAGGTGGCTCAGATAACCAACTTGAAACTAGAATCCAATCCCTTGAAATGGCATTTCGCATGCAATTCGAAGCGCAGGAAGTATTTGATTTAAACCTTGAACCCAAAAACATTCGTGAAGGTTATGGAACATCACCTTTCGCACAAGCCTGCCTTACCGCCAGAAGACTGGTTGAACGTGGAGTACGAGTGGTTCAAATATTTACTGGTGGTGGCCAACCTTGGGATAATCACGATGACATTGCGCAGCATCGTCAACTTGCACAACAAACAGACCAACCAATTGCCATGTTGTTAAAAGACCTTAAATCGAAGGGAATGCTTGATGAAACTTTAGTGCTCTGGGGTGGCGAATTTGGTCGTACCCCTACCTCAGAAGGTTCCAAAGGAAGAGATCACAATAACCACGGTTTTACTGTTTGGCTTGCAGGTGGAGGTGTTAAAGGTGGCTATGTTCATGGGGCTAGTGATGAATTTGGTTTTGCAGCAGAAGACAAAAAGATGCACGTACATGATTTACACGCCACAATTCTTCATTTAATGGGCATTAATCACGAAAAATTAACCTATCGTTATTCAGGAAGAGACTTTAGATTAACAGATGTAGAAGGCTCAGTTCACAAGGATATTATTGCATAATAAAAATCTCAATAATTACACAGTAACACACCAAGTTGATTTATTTGCCTAAAAGTTGAATTAGCAATTCTTTAAAAATAACTTTTTGTCATTTATCCAATCGTGTTTGGAATATACAAATACAGAAGAATCGGTTTCTTTCACTTCAATTTTTTCAAGAACAAAACCCATGGCTGAGATTTCACTAAAAAGGTGCCAAGATAGATTTTCAACACTAGTAGGTTCATTAAATTTTTTAAAGCGAAAATCTTCTCCCGTCCTATTCATGTGGTCGCAAAGTGTCAGGTAAAGTGGATCATTGACATTTATCAACATTGCGTGATCATAATGCGACTTGAGATAAGATTCAATTTTAGCATCAAAGTCAGAAAAAAGTGTGGAGATAGAGCCTTTTCTTTCTACCTCAAAAAAACAAACAAGACCATATCTATGCCCATGGATATTTCTGCATTTATCAAGCAATTCCTCATTGCGGTGAGCAGCATAAAATTTATATTCTTTTCTAATGATCATACTTAACCTAGGAAGATTTTTGATTGATCAGGGAAAGAACTTCGGCACGCGTTGAAAGATTGGTTTTAAAAACACCCCGTAAAACGCTGGTGATAGTTGTACAGCCGTGTTTTTTTACACCCCTTATACACATACAAGAATGTTCAGCCTCAAGAAATACTGCAACCCCAGTGCATTTTAACTCTTTGTCCATTAAATCTGCAATTGTTTGAGTCATTCTTTCTTGAACTTGAGGCCTTTTGGAAACATCTTCAACAACCCGAGCTAATTTACTAAGGCCCACTACTTTTCCATTCGGGATATATGCTACGTGGGCAACACCAGTAAAAGGTAGCAAATGATGTTCACACATGCTGGTAAACGGTATATCTTTTACGACAACCATTTCGTCATAGTTTTCAGGAAACGTAACCCGCAAATGTCTGCCTGGATCACCTTTTATCCCAGCAAACATTTCAGCATACATTTTTGCAACACGGGTAGGTGTTTCAATCAAACCAGGGCGGTCTGGGTTTTCACCAACTGCTTGTAAAATCATTTTTACAGCGGTTTTAATCAATTCAAGGTCAACTGTGTTTCCATCCATGTTATTTCCACTTTTATCAGAAATAAGAGCGTTATTTAACAAATCTGATTTTGCTACTTCCAAATGCTGAGGTACTATCGGCCTCTTTGTATTACATTTAATTTATATTAACATTTCTATGAAACATTAATTCTTAGTATTTGATTATTAGTCAGATAATGATGCGATTCCAACGAATATTCCTAAACATTAAAAAAATCATAAAATATCAGGTATTTTTGGTCAGTCACCCATTCGAACCCCGATCGAAAGAATCAAGTTGGTAAACCTTTCCGTATCACCTGTCTGGATGGTAAGGATATGATCATTTGTAACCACAGCCTTGTAGAAATCCCATTTAGGAATTGGTTTAAGGTCAAAATCCAAGCCCGATTTTTTTATAATTGATCGGAAATCATTCCAAGCTTTTGGATCTTCCTGTAATCCATAAGGTCCGGTTGTTTCATACATCATGGTATTTATTTCATCGATTGGAACAGCAGACAATATTACTTCAAGAACTTGAGCACAGGTTAGCATATTAGGAGCGAAATTCAGATGAATAAGTTCTGCGTTTGGTCCCAGAGTTGTAGAAGCTGGGTAGTGCCCATCTGCGATTAAAATTTTAGCGTGATGCCCTGCCCTTCCAAGAACGCGATTAATTTCAGGGTGAATAAGTTTATGCATTAACATTTAAAAATCCTTTCAGCATAGGAAAGTTTACATTAATAAAACCGTTTATCTCCAAGACTACAGATAAAATTATCTTAATTAGAATTCTTAATTATTCCAAAATAATGTTTGTAAACATTTTACCAATAATGTGGCGTAAGCTCCCTTGGGTAAATCAAACCCAATCCTTACTGCATTTTTTCCTTTATTAAATTGATCATCAAAAAGCTCGTAATGAATGTTGGTCGGGAAATAAAAAGCTTTTCGTTCCCCCTTGGAAAAAAACAATTTCCTTGTCCCCGGAATCTTCATTTCTTCAAGAGTCAGTCCCTCTGCAACCATAACATCATTAATTATTTTAAAGAATGGGTCGTCTTCTGTCATTTTTAAACGGGAAGATGGTAACGGAATAAAAATTTCTTCCATCATTTTAATCTTTGCATTGGATGCAAATCGAACAACAGGATACGAACCAAGCTTTAACTTGATTAAAAAAATATCCTGCTCAGTAAAATAAAATTTAATCCATCGGGCCAAAATATTATTCCATAAATAACTTTGATATGCAGTGACATAAATTCCCCCAAGTTCGGGTCTTAGCCTTTCAGAGGCCCCTTTAAAATCTTGAGGATTTAATGAAAGATATTGAACTATAGATCTAGAATGTCCCCTAGGTAAAGTTTTTATTAATCCAGCCCAATCCCCCCATTTCTGAATGAGAAGTGCTTTCTCTTTTTTGGCTGCCTTGTTATCGTGGACATAAGGCAATGTTAAGGCCATTTTAAGTGCCTGTTCAAAATCCCCAATTATCATTTTTTTAGCAATAAATTCAGTTTTTAATGAGGTTATTGAGCCAAAGCGTTGATCATCAAAATAATTTGGAATACCAATGGATGGCAAATCATTAACGACTTTTTCTGTTTTTTTTGCATGTTCAGATTTAATATTTCTTATGATTACTTCGAACCGATTACCTGTAATGTGGCTAGAATCATATGGGCAAGAAATTAGACCAAGATATTTCACAACGATACCAGAAAAATCTAAATTTTTTTGGGGACCGTTTTTAATTGTAAAAAATTGTGTTGTAACAGCGTGTTTGTCCTTTAACCCCCCAAAGGAAATTTGCCTCCAATCTAGTTTCCAAGATTTCTGAATTCTTAAAATTGCATCTGGAGTAGTAATGCTTTTTTTCTCAAGCAAATAAAGCGAAAAATCGCCATGCTCTAAGGGGACAGTGTTTGTCAGTTCCTCAACAAGGAAATCTTCAGGTATTTGTTTTATTTTAGATTTTGACACATCTGGTCTTATATTGGTAAATATATTACATTTCGAATGAAGAAGCATCTTCCTCAACAACATGCCCTGGTGTTCCAAATTCATTCGTTTTTGGTAAATCTTTGAGGGATTTTAAACCATAAATTTGTAAAAACTTTCGTGTTGTGCCATATAACACGGGCCTGCCGAGGGTTACATCTCTTCCAACAATACGAAGGAGATTTTTTTCAATTAAATTCCTAATGACTTCAGAAGAATTTACTCCTCTAATTTGCTCGATGTCTGCACGGGTGATTGGTTGTCTATATGCTGTAATTGCCAGGGTTTCTTTCATGGCAGAACTGACCTGTACTTCAACATTTCGTGCATATAATCTTGCTAACCAAGGGTGAAATTCTGCTTTTGAAAGTAATTGAAAACCACCTGCAACTTCTTCTATGTGGAAGCTGTTATTCTCAATTTTATATTTTTTTTGCAAATCTTTTAATAAAGTACGAACTTCCCCACTGTTTTTAAAACCTAAAACAGATGCTATTTTTTTTGCTACCAAGGGCTCATCTGCAAGAAAAAGCAGGGCTTCCAATGACGCAAGGGCATCTGAACGATACCCTAAAACTTCCGATTCATTAACTTTAGAATTACAAGCAAAAGTACTCAAACGCTTTGATGATTTATTCTTCAAGAAATAATCAATAACCCTATGCTTGGATTTATGATAAAAATTCTCGATAATTCTATGCTTAAACATTCTATCGACCCAAGCTGTTAAAATGGGGGCTTTTTGCAATACGGGGTTGCACCCAAGTATCAATATAAGGTAACCAAGTAATAGTAGTTTTACCAATTCAATTGGTAATGTTTTAGCATTAAAGATAAATCTTGAGCAATTAGGTATTATTATGCAGGAACTTGATTTAGCTTGGTTTTTAGCACTCTTGGTAAACCCCTTAATTTTTGCAGTGATTTGTGGAATTTCTTCATTTCGTTCCAACCAAATTACCCCATGGATTGCAACTTTAGGTGGAGCTTTATCCCTGGGAATTTCCTTGGGAATGGCCGTTCAATTCAAATATGATACGGTAGAACAGCTAGGCGTGCTTGACGATGAAAATACCCGATTGCAAACCTCTCTTTTCGAAAGAGGAAAGGTATTTGATTTAGCGCCCGGGTTCGAAGTACATAAAAGCTTTGATTGGGTAACCAGGGTTCGGTGGGTTCCTAAATTAGGTATTAATTTTATTCTTGGGCTCGATGGATTAAACCTAGCTATTATTATTTTAGTCGCATTAATTTACTTTTTATCGCTACTCTCTTCATGGTTAAGAATATCTACTCAAAATAATTTTTACCCCTTAATATTCGTTTCCCAGTTTGGCTTATTCGGAGTTCTCCTTTCATTTGATGGGGTGTTTGTTCTTATTTTTCTAGCAATAAGCATTTTGACATATTACTTCATGATTCAAAACTGGGGAGGCGAATCTAAAAGTAATTCTGCTTATATATTTGGTACTACTAATACGATTGGTCTCTTAATTTTAGCAGGAGTACTATCATACTGCTATAAATCTGATTTAACTAAGTTTGCAAATCAAGGAGAAATCGAAATAGCAAAAAAACAACTCGAAAGAGCACATCCCGATTGGTCAGAAAAACAACTAACAGAATTTTTATCATACCATTCATTTAATATTTTAACATTTCAACGTGCAGGACTTGAAAATCTGGCACAATCCAAAACAAGTACAGAAAAAAACACTAAACAAAAGCATGTTTTTTTTATACTTACTGTTCTTGCAGCAGCTTTACTTTTAGGTTTTTCTTCGCCCGTAATGGCTTTGGCATACAAAACATACCAAAATACTGACATATCTGTCGCCATGCTTTTAGCAGGTGCTTTTCCAATACTTGGCATTTACATTTTTACTCGATTTGGCATGCAGATATTTCCTAGTGGTATAGTTTTATCAGCGTATTGGCTAACTTGGATAACAATAGGAATATTAATAGCATTAAACTTGTTTTTTTTATTTATCCGATCCCCTGAGCGTTTTATCGTTTTAATTTCGTGCTGGTTACAACTCATTTGTTATCTGGGAATATTAACATCATTTGCTGGGTTGCCTAATGCTTGGAAAGCAAAAAATTTTGCAGGTTCATTTATCTGGGTTCTAGGTGGTTATTTGTGTATTTCAGGATTGGTTTATTTATGGAAGCAAATAAAATGCCAAGTCTTGGTAGATATAATTGATTTTAAAATTGGAACACTTAAAAAAGCTCCATTAATTGGATGTTCATTCTCGATATTATTAATTGCCTTAGTTGGTTGTCCCGGTTTTATTAATTCCCTCGGGATGTTTTTATTAGCGGGATCTGCTTTACAATTTGGTTTTATTCCCGCCTTGCTTACTGGAATTAGTTTTATTTTCATTGTCATTTCGTGCTACCGGATTTTAAACATTATTTTGGGGGACAGTACGGTTACGCCCCCTTTATCAGACCTCAAACTCCAACAAACAATAGTAGTCTTTGCCACAATCATCCCTATAATAACTCTAGGTTTATTTCCAAACATCATGCTCTCATGGTATATGCCCAGCACATCTGCCATTTCCGAATTGATTCAAACCACATTAGTAAAATAAAATATTTAAAGACTCAAAATGCCAATATTCGACACTCATGCTCACCTTGATGATGACAAATATTTAAAAGACCTAGATAATGTTGTTTTGTCCTTTACAAATGCAAACAACAGGATCTTATGTGTCGCCACAGGAATTAATTCAAGCAAACGTTGCTCAGAAATTGCAAATAATTATTCTTTTGTATTTTTTAGCGCAGGCATACACCCCAACTCTATCACCCAAAACCCTGAAAACAGCATCGAATTATTAGACATTTTTATAAAAGACAAAAAACCAATTGCGTTGGGAGAAATAGGTCTGGACAGATTCAGGGATTACACCCCTTTCGATTTACAAATCCAATATTTCGTGGCGCAAATCCAATTGGCCAGAAAATACAATCTTCCAATATTAATCCATTGCAGGGATGCCTGGAATGATATGCTGCCACTCTTGGAAACCGAAGTGCGTAAATATGGCCCCATCAAAGGGGTAATTCATTCTTTCACTGGCAATCTTGATCACGCCGAAAAATGCATAAAATTAGGCTTATATTTATCATTTGCAGGCATGCTAACTTACAAAAAAAATGATGCCTTAAGGAGAGTTGCTGCAAAATGCCCGATCGAGAAAATTTTGGTTGAAACTGATGCTCCTTACTTGGCCCCGGAGCCATTTCGTGGCAAAAGAAACGAGCCCTCTTTTATAAACTACACTGTTAAAACCTTGGCTGAAATTTTAAATGTCTCAATGGAAGAACTAGAAAATCAATTATGGATCAATTCAAACAAAGTTTTAAATTTGCCTTCTTGATTACACGGGCTGAACTCCAAAATCGCGAATAGTAAAAATCGGAATGAATGGACAACGAGGTTCAATCAGTTCTCTTGCGCCCTGCAACCGATCCACAATACAAACCACTGCGATAACTTTGCAGTCAATCTTTTCGACTTCTTCAACGGCTTCCATTGCAGAACCACCGGTAGTAAGAACATCGTCCAAAATAACAACTTTAGAACCCGGAACCAACACTCCTTCAATTCTCTGCTTGCTACCGTGCTCTTTTGCTTTTTTTCTGACAAAAAAACCTTCAAGGGAAACCCCATGTTGTTGGCTTTTTACCAAAGTAGCGGCGGTTAAGGGAATAGCGCCGACTTCAAGCCCGCCAAGAGAATCTGGTTTTAGTGGATGGATAATTTCCCAGAAAAGTTCACCAAGTAAGTCAATAACCAGTGAATTGAACAATGCTTTTTTACTATCAATGTAATAGGTGCTGGTTTTTCCAGAAGCCAGAACAAAATGTCCAGTTTGAAATGCACGAGATTTAAAAGCTTCGAGTAACTTTTGTCTTTTAGAATCCATTTAAAGAAATCCATTCAAATCGAATCATTTTTGAAAAACGGCAAGATCCAAGCCGGGATTAAGCTTTAGATCTTTATATCCGTAAGCCTCCTCAAGAGGAGCATCTTCTCCATCTTTTGGCCAAGAATAATTCTCGATGCGAATTGGGAGATTGTTTTCTTTATCAAAAAACACGATGTTTTTGTAAAAAAGAAAGTACCCATCAGCATTATTTGGATGAGTTAATTCTAATCGTGTGCATGGGCGATCATAGCAAATTACATCACTAATCGAGACATCAGTAGCTTTTCTCTTTCTTTCTTCAATCCAACCATTTTCAAGCGTTCTAATTAGCATTTCAAGCCCAGCTTCGGAAATATTGTGGCGGTTATTCGCCGTAGATTTAGGGTCATTTATGTCCAAGGTAATAAAGCCCACGGCTCCTAAAAATCCAGCACCTTTTACGCGCATTTTTGCAGGGTCTTTGGTCAATGTGTAGATGGCCTCCTGACCTTTACTTGCCCGGGGTTCAGACCATTTCATGTGCAAATAGAAAGGTTTGCCCACAGTTGCCTGAATTTGAATAGAGGCTTCAGGAAGTAATTTACCTTTGATTCGTTCCAATTGATAAAGTGTGGCATTATAATCTTTGACATTTTCAAAAGATTTTACCGCAGCAAGAATAAACTCAAGTGGTTTATCCATCGATTCATTTGGTTTAGCGGGATGTTTAATTATCTCTTGGATTATTTCTTGTTCGATTTGCTTTAAACTATTATCTGGTCTTGCTTGAGTTGCATTTCCGGTTGCAATGATAAAAACGCCTAATATTCCTCCAAAAAATATATATGCCAACCTAGGAAAGCGGCCTTGGGTAATCGTTTGCATTATAATACCAAGTGAAAATATAATAATCGGTCCTTATAATGAAATTAACACATGAAAAACAACATGTTCGGTAATCATCCTTAGAATAGTTAAATTTAATGCTTATCTAAGCGTTAAAAGTAAAACAAACTACGGAATCCCCATAAGTTTCTGACTTATATGCCATGTTGCCTGAAAACTTCAATAGTGTTTATGGTGCACAAATATGATCAGTATAAAAAATATTGTAATATTTAAAGTAACTTCAGAATTTTTTGAAGAAAACGGATACATCGTCCATCTTGATGGGCATGAAAAAGCCGTTGTATTTGATCCTGGGTCAGAAGTTGATCAATTTTTAAAGTATCTTTCAAAAAAAAACCTAATAATTGAGGCTATTTGCTTAACTCATGCCCATCCAGACCATATTGCTGGGGTAGCAGGCGTAAAAGAGGCCTTTCCTGAAGCAAAAATCGCAATTGGAATAAACGAAGCCGAGGCACTTACAAATCCGCAATTAAACCTAAGTACCTTACTGGGTTTCGAAATGATATCACCTAAAGCAGATACAACATTGGAAGATGGGCAAAATATAGATTTTGCTGGAATTAATTTTAACATTAGAGAGATACCTGGGCATTCACCTGGCCATATTGCCTACATTGCTAAAGACTCAAGATTTCATATTTTCAGTGGGGATATTTTATTTGAAGGAAGTATTGGTCGTTGTGATTTCCCAGGCGGAGATTTTAAAACCCTTATCAGTGGCATCAAACAAAAACTTTTATGCCTCCCACCAGATTCTAAAGTTTATCCAGGCCATGGGTCAACAACCACTATTGGCGAAGAAGCAAAAAGTAATCCGTTCCTTAATTAACGAAGCATTAAAGATAAATTGATTTTCTGCACAGATTCCCAGGCTTCGACAGTGCCAACAGGATACCAAAAACCAGCTGGTATCACTTCAACCCGCTGTTGTTTTGCTAGGGTTGAAAGATAATCTGTAATCTCAAATTCGCCTCTGGCAGAAATACCAAGTTCTTGTGAAAAAACTGACTGGGGAAAATGATAAGCCCCAGTGTTTGCCATCGCAGGACCATGAATTTTGGGTTTTTCAGTCATTCTCCCCAAACTGCCATCCACGTTTAAGGATGCCACTCCGAAATTCCAAGGATCGACAACCTCCTTGACAATTACTCCAGAAGAAACGCTTGCTAATTTTTTTAAATCTTGGGCTCCATAAAGATCATCACCATTTAAAACAAGAAAACTTGGGGATTTTATAAATGCCTTGCAACTTCTAAGGGCATCCCCTGTCCCTTTTGGAGGGTCTTGGCGAACTATATCAAAATCTTTGAACCATTTTTGCTGTTGCATAAACTTTTCGATTTGCTCTCCAAGATAATGGACCACCACCACTACCCTGCTAATTTCTTGTGGCAATGCTCCTAATGTCCAATCCAAAATTGGTCGCCCTTGTATTGGCAATAATGGTTTTGGTGTGGTTAACGTATGAGGCCGCAATCTGGTACCAAATCCTGCCGCCAATAAAATCGCATCCATGCCTATCAACCTCACTCTAGTTGTTTTTTTTTACTTTTCTTGCTTTGAGAACAACCGGGGGTTTCTCATTTTTGGGTTCATTTGCAATTTCAGATTGCAGTTCGGCTGTTATATTTTGGGCATTGTTAATTGCCAGCTCCAGGAATTTTTCCTGGCTTCGGATTCTGGGCACATTTCCTTTGGGTGCAATTTTTTTATAAGAACCATCAGCTTGTAATTCACGGGCCTTCATGTTGTCATTAAGAGAAATATTTAAAATCTCAGAAATAATCCGGGACTTTAAATCAAGTGGTTCAATTGGAAAAACAACCTCAACCCTTCGGCTAAGATTACGGTCCATCCAATCAGCAGAACCAATGTAAACTTGCGGATTACCACCATTTTCAAAATAATAAACACGACTGTGCTCAAGAAACCGGTCAACAATAGAAATAACCCGAATATTTTCACTTATTCCAGGCAAGCCCGGCCTTAAATTGCAAATTCCCCTGCAAATTATATCTATTTTTACTCCTGAATTACTCGCCCGGTATAAAGCTTTTACAATCGCAGGTTCCAGCAATCCATTTATTTTGGCGACTATTCTTGAGGCTTTACCTTGCTGGGCAAAAGCCCCCTCCAAAGTAATTTTTTCAAGCATGAAATCTTGAAGCCTACTAGGTGCAACAATCAATTTTTTCCACTTCGGCAACTCACAATAACCAGTTAAATAATTAAACAGCGCTGATACATCTTCACAAAAATCATTGTTACAAGTGAAGTACCCTAGGTCAGTATACATTCTGGCTGTTTGAGGGTTATAGTTCCCGGTGGAAAGATGAACATACCTTCTTAATCCATCATCTTCTTTTCTTACCACCAGAGCTGCTTTACAATGCGTTTTTAAACCTACAAAACCGAATACCACATGAACCCCTGATTTCTCAAGCTCTCTGGCCCACAATATATTTCGCTCCTCATCAAGCCTCGCTTTAATTTCAATAACAGCAGTGACTGCTTTGCCATTGTCAGCCGCCCTTTGAAGAGAACGAACTATAGGGGAGTCACTACTAGTCCTATAAAGTGTAAGCTTTATAGCTAGTACTTTATCATCGTTTGCAGCAGCTTCGATAAAATCCATGGTATGACCGAAAGTCTCATATGGATGATGAGCAAGAATATCCTTGGCGCGAATCGCAGCCCAAGGGCTGGCAAATTTAGCAAAATCAGGTGAAAACTGAGAAACAAATTGTGAGTCATGCAAGTGTGGAAAACCCGGTAAACCATGTACTTGAAATAATCCGGTTAAATCCAAGAAACCCTTGGAGCGATAAACATCCATTCCATCCAATGCCAATGCTTTAACAAGAAAATTTTCTACCTCTGGAGTTGCACTTGACTCTATCTGTAAGCGAACCGCCATCCCTCTTCTTCTCTTACGAATTTCTTCCTCGATGGTTTTAAGCAAATCCTCAACATCATCATCTTCAATTTCAAAATCACTATTGCGGGTAACTCTAAATCCAGTTGCATGGTCAATTATCATCCCCGGAAACAAATCAGGAAGATGAGTCCGAATAATGGTCTCAAGAGTTGTGAAAACATACTTGCAACTAGGTCTTCCCTGGATTGGCAAAGGCACATACCTTGGTAATACTGCTGGTACTTGCACAACAGCCATCAAAGTTTCACCCCCTCGTGGCCTCTGCAATTGGACAACAAGATTGAGCGACTTGTTAAGTAAATGAGGAAATGGATGAACAGGATCAATGGCCAATGGGGTCAAAACTGGAAAAATCTCTCGATTAAAAATTTCTGCGATATGGGCTTTATCAGTTTCATTGAAATCAGCCTGTTTAATAAAAATTATCCCTTCTTTTTCAAGTGCTGGATAAATGTCATTATGCAGGCAATCGTAAGCTTCGTTTGTCATCTGGCTTACGTTAGTGCAAATCTTTTCCAACTGGATTTTTACAGGAGTCTTGTCTGCACCTGAACCCATTGCAACACCAGCTTGAAACTTCTGTTGCAATCCACCCACACGCACCATGAAAAACTCATCGAGATTTGATTCGAAAATAGCAAGAAACTTCAACCTTTCCAGCAAAGGAACTGATGAATCTTTACCTTCCTCAAGAACTCTACGATTAAATTCAAGCCAGCTTAGTTCTCGATTAAAATACAATTTGGAATCATCTAGTTCATTCCCGGATTTACTATCGTTAGCGATGATATTCATTTTGATATTAAGCCTAATAAAACTCGAGTATTTTTGTTCCTATTGCAAAGATGCTTTATATTCATCACGAAAAATCCGCATCTTTGAATCATTAATTTACCGCTTACTTGCTTGCAGATTTCAACATGTCGCTAAAAAATTCAACAAGGTCACCCTTGTTCTTTGCCTTGGCAAATTTCAACCCTGCTTCGCAAACTTTTTTTGCTTCAGACTTCTGATTTAACTTGATCATGGTTTCTGCTGCGGCGATCAACAATTTGTCATTGTCAAGATGCTTTGCAAGAATTTCATCAACAACCTTGATCACCTGAAAAATATCATTAACTTTTGCAAAGTTTTTCATTTTGGCTATTTGCAACTCTGCAGTCTGTTCCGGAAGATTCTCTGATTTTAACTTTGCAATTGCTGTATTTAACAATTCAAGCATTGCAGGCTTGTTGCCGTTGTCGATTTCTTTTTCAGCAAGGTATTTAATTACAGAAACAAAAAGGCCATGCTTAGGACCCAGTCCCTTGTGAGGCATCAACTTGGCAAATTTGTATGCAAGTTCTTGCGCATCCAAGGCTATCGCAGCACGGTAAGCCTCTTCCAATTGATCAAGATTCATATCTTCGGAATCAGCATTTGCGAGTTCAGCAGCATTCATACTCTTTAAGGGTTTGGAGGCCAGATCTGCAATTTGGGCTAAGTTTTCACCCAAAGAAAGCTTATGCCTCAGGCGATTAAAATCATATAGACTCGAATCTTGAGTTTCGAGAATTTCTTCATAAAAGTCTATAATACCTGCAAGTTTCTTGGCTAGCACCGGGTGAACGCTTGCATCCAAAGGAGTATTACCCAACAGTGATTTTCGAGGCTGATTTGTCCACACTTCTTCAAAATATTTTTCCATCTGGCCAGCAGCCATCTTTTTGGCCTGTTCTTGATCTTTTGCAGTCAGGGGAACAATTGCAGCGGGAAGTAAAACGCTTCCGAAATCCGCTGTATTAGTGGTCGAAACGATTTGATTAATTGGGATTTGAAGCTTTGTTATAAATTCATGCTTCAAGTTCTCAATTTTTTTCGAATCATAACCCCATGCAACCATGGTTTGAGGATAAATCGCAAGGTAACCTATAACCTTCGAAAACTCCTTGGTAGGAGCACCAGTGGTGATTAAGCCTGAAGTACTTTCTTCCAGCAAGAAAAAGGTTATAGTCCCGTTTTCCTTATCTTGATGAAGTGGCAGAATTCGCCGGGTATTTTGCAACTCAGAAAGCCATTTAGAAACTGGTTCTGGATTCGTTAACGGGATGCCAATATGATAATTTACATAATCACTCTCATCATCCATTCCAATTGCAAACTTAAGTACTTCCTGCAATACACCTGCCTTACGATACAATACATCATTCTTTTCTTTCTTGATAAACTCATCCAGCACTTGATAGCTATCCTTATTCATTCCCAACCAGGCAAGTGCAACTGCAAGGTTAAATTTAGCTCCATTATCAGAAGGATTTTCTTGGATTTTCTTTTTGAAAATATCGGGCAGACTTCCAAGGCGAATATCTTCTGACTCAACAAAAGTCGAATTATCCGTTGATTTTTCAGTTGGAATAAACGTAATGTCATTTCTAATTATTTTAGGAAGGCGTGATTGTGGGCCACTTAAGTTTTCAAGAATCTCCTTTAGTTGGCTGTTTGAAGGTGCGTGTCTAGCAGCTATTTGTAAAGCAACTTTAGCCGCCAAAGGTTTATTACGATTCATTTCACAACGGAAAATAAGATTGTACACACGCGCAAGATCCTCCCTGGAATCAATGTGATAATAGATGGCTGCCTTGCGCAAAAGAATCAAAGCGCCCTCCCATTCACCTTCATCAATCCTAAGGCCTGCTCGAAGATAATAACCAAAAGGGTAATTTGGATTTATTTTAAAAGCTTTTTCAAGCTCGGCTTCAGCTTGTGCGGGTTGTCCGCTTAACAAAAGTAACTCTGCAAGCCTTCCGAAAACTTCTGGATTGTCGGAGCTGTTGGCTTGCAACGTCTTCATTTGGTTAATTGCGCTTTCAACCTGTCCCTTGGAAAAAGACTCGTAAGCCTTTTCAATAGGGCCCCAAATAGAAGAACAACACCATTTAAATTTTTTGCCGCTGCCACAAGGACATGCTGAATATAAGTCCACTGCCATGAAAATCCCCATTAATCAGAGTAAAACCGATAGTATTTTAATATGTTAGAAGAAGTTGGGGTCCAAACATAGTATTTAATGCAGAAGATGGCGGAAATACTGGGTAAATGATTTTGCGGGTCGTTTCTAAAATAAGGGTCGTTTTTATCAACTATCCTATTATTGTTTGCCAACGCCAATTGACACTAAGGCCTTGGTGTCTAAAATGTTAAAAATGTGAGGGCGTATAGCTCAGTTGGCTAGAGCGCAGCTCTGATAAAGCTGAGGTCCTTGGTTCAAATCCAAGTACGCCCACTAATGTTGAGGTTTAAAATTAAGAAATTGAACTTGTAAGCTAAGTTCTAATACTTTAAACTTAAACCATTACATAATGGGGGCTTAGCTCAACTGGGAGAGCGCCGCCTTTGCAAGGCGGATGTTATCGGTTCGACTCCGTTAGCCTCCATTTTTAAATAGACTCCTAACTTTTATCATTTTTTGAGTAAACCTGTCGCGCAATCTAGTATCTTAACCAAAATTCAGATTACTTAATTAAAATCTTAAATTGTTCAACCAGATAATTGTTTAAAGCAATATGATTACTAAAGCAAAATTGATCAATCAGAATTCTTTCGAAGATATCTTAATTAAAAATCTTCAAAATTTTTCAGCTTAAATAAATGAACTTTAAAACATTAGAAAAGAAAGTACTAAATCGAAATTATTTCATTTAAATAGTTAACTGACAAAACAATCAATTTAGAAAAATTGCAGAATGCCAGTTAAAAGGTTCGATTTACTTATGATTTTAAACTGATTGCCAAGAGTTTTGAATGTACCAAAGTTGATTGAATTTTAAAAAATTGATAAAATCAAAATTTGAATGTTTTTTAATAATGAAATGATCAAGAGTGAATTATCAACAAAAATATCATCACTTCTGAGGCAATTTTTGAAACCTGTAGGTCTGGCGGACCTGGAGGTCAAAATGTCAATAAATTAGAAACTAAAGTAAGACTACATTTCAAACTTTCAGATTCCAAAGTTTTATACCCTGACCAAGTGTTAACGATTATAAACAATAATGAAGTTAAAAAGTTTTTGGATTCACAAGGTTGCATAGTAATTACAAGCCAAAAGTATCGGACACAAGCGGGAAACAAAACTGATGCAATTAAAAAACTTTGTCAACTTTTAAAAAATGCACTAAAGCCAATTGTTAGGCGCAAGCCAACTTTAATACCGAAATCTCAGGTTCATAAGCGACTCCAAAATAAAAAACGTTTGTCAGAAAAAAAAGCTCTAAGACGCAATATCACAAAAGAGGGAAATTAGAAATTCTGCAATTTATTTGTTTTAAATAAGTATTGATCAAAACTCAACCGCGCAAAATTCCCAAAATGTTTTCCAGTAACCAAACAAGAAGATCATTTTACCAAAATTGTGGAACATCAGGCAAAACCCTTTAAAATAAATCAAATATAATTTTTCTTTTTTTGAGAACGAAATGATAGTAAAAGATTCCAAGATTGACATTTCGACTCCAACAGGGTTAATGCGTACCTATCTCTACACCCCTGAAGAACCTGGAAGATCAAACCGAAAAAGATCTGGCCTGATACTTTATTCAGAAATATTCCAACAAACTCCGCCAGTAAAACGATTGGCACTTCAGTTCGCTTCCATGGGATATATAGTCGCAGTACCAGAAGTTTATCACTCCCATGAACTTCCAGGATGTGTCCTTGGTTATGATGAAATTGGAAAAAACAGAGGAAATGAATTAAAAAAAATTATTCCAATGGCGGAATTTGATGCAGACATTCTGGCCACTGTCAAAACTTTGGAAAAGCATACTTCATGCAATGGAAAAATAGGAGCAATCGGAATTTGCCTAGGCGGGCACCTAGCATATCGGGCCGCATTATTACCACAAATTTTAGCAACAGCTTGCTTTTATCCTACAGACCTCCATTCAGGTACACTTGGCAAAGGCGACCAAGCAGATTCGTTAGCTAGAGCCAAGGATATCAAAGGTGAAATCCTTATGGTATTTGGGAAGCAAGACCCACATGTGCCTTTGACAGGAAGACAATTAATTTATCGAGCTCTTGAAACTTCAGGAGTTTGGTTTACTTGGCATGAATTTAATGCTGCACATGCCTTTTTAAGAGACGAAGGCGAAAGATACGATCCAGCTATTGGAAAGTTATGCATTAGTTTAGCAAGTGACCTTTTCCAAAGAAATTTATGAATCTAATCTAAAATTCTTTTATTAATTAGAAAGATGCTATTGATCGCTACGTTTTTTTGAAAGCACATTTTGTTTTTGGCGTTCGATAGCGCGTGCACGGGTTTTTTCGGGAAGATTATCAAAACAATAAGGGCATGAGACACCTAAACGAAATTTTGGTGATTCCCGATCTTTAGGAGAAACCGGATGCCTGCAAGCATAACATTGCTCATGATCCCCAACAATCAAACCATTACCAACTGCAATTCGTTGATCAAAAACAAAACATTCTCCATTCCAAAGACTTTTATCCGCAGGAATTTTTTCAAGGTATTTTAGAATGCCGCCTTTTAAATGAAAAACCTCTTTAAATCCTTGTTGCAACATATAGGAAGAAGCTTTTTCACACCGAATCCCGCCGGTACAAAACATAGCAACCTTTTTATGTTTATCAGGATCCAAGGTTTTACTGACAAATGCCGGAAAATCTCGAAATCGCTTTGTTTTCGGATCGATAGCCCCTTTAAATGTACCTATATCAACCTCGTAATCATTACGGGTATCAATAATTACAACTTCCGGATCGCTGATTAATTGATTCCACTCTTCAGGAGAAACGTATGTACCTACAATTACATTAGGGTCAACACCAGAAACCCCCAAAGGTACGATTTCTTTTTTCAATTTAACTTTCATACGATCAAAAGGAAGCTCATTGGTAAAAGATTCCTTATGTTCAATATCGAGAAGGCGTGGTTCCGCCTTTAAAAAGGCCATCAAGGAATTAATACTTTCACGTGAGCCAGCTACGGTGCCATTAACCCCTTCTGGTGCAAGCAAAATTGTTCCATTAATATTTTGGGAAAGGCAAAATTTAAGGAAAGGAGGCTGTAACTCACGAAAATCAGGTAAATTTGCAAACTTGTAAAAAGCTGCGACTACAATTTCTGGCATCATTTCCCATCGTCAAAAGAATTAAGAATATGCAAAAACAATTACAAGGACTATCTTGCAAGAAAGAAAAAAGTTAAAAATACATCCAAAAAGCAATTAAAAGAGCCATAGATCCTCGTGAATCCGACTAAATAAAACTAAAACCTGATATAATATTATCAAATAAATAGGAATTTAAAACAAAATTGAAATTTGGATTCAAATTCATCTTAGAAGCTATAACAGATAATATTTGATGCATGAAAGAGTATAAAAAGAAATTATCGTGGAAGAAATCAACAAACTTAATCCAACCCAATCAAAAAATAATGAATCAAAACCCTGGTGGTTGTTTTTAAATATATTAGCCTTGGATGCACCAGTTGTAGCGGTTGTTTGGCAATATTTCTTCTCAAAAACATTTGAAATTGAAATCACATTTACAGAGAATGCAGTACTTTTTTTTACGGTCTGGTTTATCTATCTACTCGATCATTTTTTGGATTCTCGAAAGGAAATTTACATAACCCAAAGACATTTGTTTGTTGAAAAAAACCCAAAATTAACTTTAGTTTTAATTAGTCTGACTTTTTTGATTTCTATTTTATTAAGTTTTTCTCTATCAAAACTTTTCATTATAAGTGGAATAATATTAGGGATTTTAATTTCAATTTACCTATTACTAGTCCATTCAAACATCACAGCACCAATGATAAAAAAAACCTGCAAAGAATTATTGGTTGGAATAGGTTTTGGAACGGGTGTAGCCTTACCTGTAATAGTATCCGAACTATCAATAAAAATGTGGTTGCCAAGCGTCATATTGTTTTGTTTAATTTGCTGGATAAATTGCAAGCTGATAGAAAATTGGGAATCAGGTTATTATCATTTTGATAATCTAGATATAATTTTATCATTGGCTACAGTTTTTTGCATGTTGATGGCTGAAAAACAGATTATTTTTGCGTCATTAATTTCTATAACCGCATTTATCATGATTGATAAATTTGCAGGTTCCAAAAATATTCAGTTATCAAGAGTTCTTGTTGACGCGTCATTACTATCACCATTGGTATTTGTGAATCATACATGAAAAAAACCAGTTTTGAAGGGTTGGCCCCATGGTACCTTTTACTTGAAACATTAAGTTTTGGTAATTATCTTCAAAAATGCAGGATAAGCTTCATTTCAGAATTAAAAGTTGTAAAAAGTGTCCTCATACTAGGTGACGGAAATGGAAGATTCCTTGAATCATTTTTAAAGTCTAATCTTGATGCGCAAATTGATTACTTGGATCTTAGCAAAAAAATGATCACTTTAGCAAAATCACGAGTGGCTTTAATTCCTAACAAAACAAAAGTTGTTTTTATACAAAAAGACGTT
The DNA here is from genome assembly GCA_009920765.1 of Planctomycetota bacterium. GTDB lineage: Bacteria > Planctomycetota > Planctomycetia > Gemmatales > Gemmataceae > UBA969. Next base: position 22,533 of record RFZJ01000023.1, read on the forward strand.
TTTGATTGGTGTTTTCCAATTAACAAATACGACTTGGTAGTATCTAATTTTTTCCTTGATTGTTTTACCTTTAAAGAACTTGAGCATATCATAAACAAAATATCACTTAGTTTAAAACCTGGAGGCGAATTAATTTATGGCGATTTTAATGTTCCTAAATCATATTTTGAAAAATTCTATGCAATACCATTACTAGCAATAATGTATCTGTTTTTTAGAATTACCACTAGCATTACAGCAAAGAAATTGATTGATCCAACCATATTTTTAAACAAGGAAGGATTAAACCTTACCAAGGAAAAATATTATTTAGGAAGTTTTTTAAAATCACAACTTTGGATTAAAGCATAAAGTTTCCTTGCTACTAATTTCAAGGGATCCTATTTTAAACTTTGGTTGATTTGTTAGTATCAAGTAATGTTACTACACACTTACTCGAGGTTTTTATGAATACAAAGTTTGTTGCTGGCTTTCTTTTTATAGGATTAACAATATGCTCCTTGGGGAATGCCCAGGAAAAAGAAGACACTCCCAATCTTTCAGGAAGTTGGAGCGGAAACTGGATTAGCGATGGAAGCGGGCATAAAGGGCCTATGAAAGCCATATTCAGATCTACAGGGAATAATTCCTATGAAGTAACATTTTCCGGACGCTTTTTTAAGGTTATACCTTTTAGATATAAAGCGCATTTATCAGTTACAGGGAAAGATGGAGACAAACTTATTCTTACTGGAAATCAAAAACTCCTAGGCTTTGGAACTTTTGAATACAACGCTCGCGCAGACAATGATTCATTTATTGCAAATTATTCCAGCAAAAAAGACAATGGTCGTTTTGAGCTATATCGTTCACGGTAGTTGAAAATAAATAAAGCCCGCTTAATATAAAATTAAGCGGGCTTTATAAATTTAAAACTCTTACTTCACAGATTTTTTCTTGCTATCTTCCACCTTCTTTTTAACGTCAATATTTTCGGTGTTAACGGTTTTAGCAACTTTTTCAGAAAGCTTTTTTGCAACTAAACCACTAGGATCACAACCAGGTGCTATTGCAACAATCTTACCACCTTTTTCAATTAAAAAATTGGTTGGCATAGTTTTAGTATCAAAGATTTTCCAACTTTCCCCTTTCGTATCAACTGCATAAAGCATGCTTATGTTTTTTGCTTTTGCGTAAGTTGCTACTTTGGCATCGGGTTCTTTAAAAATCGCAAGCGAAGTCAAACCAGATTCTTTGTAAGCATCATGAATAGCTTGAAAATATGCCAATTCTTGATCACACCCAGAGCAACCACAAGTAAGACGAACAAGAACGGCACCCTTGGAAGTTAAATCTGCCAAGTTGATCTCTTTCCCAGCAGCATCTTTAATTTTAAAATCGGGGGCTAGACCTCCAATTTCAACTTTCTTTACAGCAACTTTAGCTGGTTCGTCGCCAATAACAACCACTACCACGCATAAACTTACAATTAAGGACAAAAATCGTTTCATTTTAAACTCCTAGGTGGGAACAACTAAAATGATAAAACACATTATCAAATACAATATCGTATTAAACAAAATAAAATACAAGCTATTTTAGCCAATTCGCATAAAAAATTTGGATCATACAAATATTCATAACAATAAAAATTGATTATAGTAACTTAACTGTTTCAAGATTACTTTCAAAGGCCATGCCATGAAAACAAAGTTAATTCCATTGATTTGCTTATTATTAACACTAGATTTCTCGAAACCCTTGGTAGTAGCTTCCGAAAAACCCTTAAATATTTTAGTCCTTTATGCTGATGACTGGCGTCACGATACTTTAGGCTGTGCTGGTAACCCGATTGTTAAAACACCTAACTTAGATTCACTTGCAAAAAAAGGCTTTCGTTTCACCCGAAACTGTGTGACAACCTCAATATGTGGCGTAAGTAGGGCCAATCTTCTTACAGGGCAATGGATGTCAAGGCATGGTAATCAAGCTTTCGGAATGTTTAAAACACCGTGGGAACAGACTTATCCTGGACTACTTCGTAAAAACGAATATTTTGTAGGCCATGTTGGTAAGTGGCACAATGGAGTTTTTCCAAAAGATAAATACGATTTTGGCCGAAGTTATTCAGGAAATCATTGGATCAAACAACCTAACGGCGAGATGGTTCATGTAACTAAAAAAAATGAAAATGACGCATTGGATTTTCTTCAAACAAAACCACAAGATAAACCATTTCTTCTAACAGTATCATTTTTTGCAACCCACGCCGTGGATGGAAATCCAAAACAATATCTACCACAACCAAAAAGCATGGAACTGTATAAAAATATTGCAATTCCAAGACCAGTCACGGCAACCGAAAATCATTTTAAGCGATTACCTCCATTTATTTCAAATGAAAAAAATGAGGGACGAAATCGCTGGCATTGGCGATTTGATACACCAGAAAAGTATCAGGATTACATGAAAAATTATTACCGCCTTGCAACTGAAGTTGATGAAACATGCGGAAAAATAATTGCTGATTTGGAAAATAGAAAGTTATTGGATAGCACCTTGGTAATCTTCACCACCGATAATGGTTATTTTCATGGAGAACATGGCCTTGCAGATAAATGGTACCCATACGAAGAAAGTATAAGAGTCCCGTTAATTGTTTTGGATCCCAGAATGTCAAAAACCAAAGCAGGAAAAACAAATGATGAATTTGTTCTCAATGTAGATTTAGCGCCAACAATTTTGGGGGCAGCGAAAATAAATGCGCCGATTACCATGCAAGGCCGTGATTTCGCCCCTCTTTATATTGAAGAAAATATCACTAATTGGAGGCAGGAATTCTTCTATGAACATGCAATCATCAAAAACAAGGACTTTATTCCAGCATCTGAAGCGTTGGTTCGAAAAGGAATCAAATATATTTTCTGGCCTGATTATGATACTGAAGAACTATATGATTTAGAGAAGGATCCACTAGAACAAAACAATGTTGTTAAAATGGAATCCTATCAGCAACATTTAAAACAACTAAGAATACGATTCAATGAATTAAAAACTGCTGCAAAATAGAACAAATTCCAGAGCCCTATTTAATTCCATTTTTAGCTCGGTTAATTGCAAAATCAACGAGTTCCTGAGATTTGAAGAAGCCTTCAAAAAAATTGTGTCCCTGACCTTTGAGAATGATTAATTTCACAAGGTCTTGCTGGTTTTCCAACTTGTACTGGTTAAAAAATTCTTGTGAATTCTCTTTCAATGGTACCACTTTATCAACATCGCCATGTATCAAAGCAACGGGAATTTTAGACTTTGCAAGTACCCCAACTTTAGAAATCGGATTTAAAAGGCTAAGTTTACTTTCTAATTCAGTTTTATTCAAACCATAAGCAGGCGCAGTTTTATCAATTCCAGGGTAGGTACGAAAATCAAATACAGGGTATATACCAATAATACCAGAAACTTTGGTTGGATTTTCAATCGCCCAACTGGTAACCCACAACCCCCCCCTGCTTCTACCAAAAAGACAAGGCTTAGGGGCAAATCCTTTTTTATTAACGAGTTCATCATAAAGAGAAGTAAATAACTGGTTACTTTTAGGACTGCCATACCCTTCCCCAACATCAATTCCTGCTACTGCGATTCCAGCATTAAGGAACTGCTCATGCATCCATTTTTCATGCTGATCGGGATAAGCTGGCAATGTTGGAGCGTAAATAATCCAAGGTTGGGGAGAAGATCGCTTAGATTCATCTGGTAATAAGACAAACGCAGGTCTATCAGAAACACTAAAAGTTTCACCAGGCAAAATAAGGGTTTTCTTTTGACCTAAAGACACATGCGTAGCAGACAAAAATAAAACACAAGCAAACAGATATTTTTGAATATGAACCATAGGACTTCCTTAAAATACAACCTTGGTTATTTTTTCTTTTTAATTTCCTGTTTTTCCTTGAACTCAGTCAACAGGAAATAGTCTTCTAAAGTGGATTCAAGAGAAGGCAAATTGCGACTCCCTGTTTTCAACATATCACCAGATTTACCTGTTATTTTAAAAAAACCAACCTCAGCTTTCTCATCTTGTTTAATGAAAAGTTTAACGGGACTAGGGGTTTTAGAGGTAACTATTAGTTCCTCAGCAGACCAACCTTTGGGTAAATCTATAGCTTTAAAAAAAATATCTGCGCTATGGCCAGCTATTCTTGTTATCTTGATTGGAACCTCAACAGGCTTATTATCCTTAGGAGAAAAACTTTCCCCATCAACCGAAAATTCAAAATCTGGAATTATCGGAATAATACTCATCCGATAGTAATACGTTTCACCACTATGGTTATGTAAATCTGTAATTTTCAGGAATATAGGATCACCTGTTGATGTGACATCAAAGGAAGCATCACGATTGGCAGCCCCCTCATCGTCTGTTCGTTTGATCTCTTTACCCAATCCATCTTTTTGAACAAGAACAGGATCAAGATCAGAACCAATTGCCCGAGCTTCAATTTTAACTTTAAACTTATCACCTTTTTTAAATTTCATCTCAAAATCATGACTTTTTTCCAAATCTAAGCTGCCACTTACAGTACAGGGACCATCCAAAACCATGGATTGTTTTCCCTTAGTAAAAATAAAAGAAGGATTGGAAGTGCATGAAACAGAAAAGTTACCAGCAGCACCCTTTTTAAAAATTCTGGTTTGGGTCAAACTAGAAGGAACATCAACGTTTACCGACGCAAAATCCTTAGAAAGATTCCAGCCTTTTAAATGAAGAATTTGAGGTTTACCAGTTTCCAAGGCCATTGGAAAAACATGATCCAAGTAAGGGCCAGTAGTAATTGTTAAACGGTAAATATAAGTATCTACTCCGGAAAATCTGATGTTTGTATCAGGGGTAGAGGGAAAGGCAAAAATACGAACACGATAAGCCCCATCATTGGGAGCAACAAATGTAATAAAGGGATCTAAACCAAACCGATCATGATTTTCTGCAACAATAAATCCATCTGGGGATAAAATTTGGATAGCTGCGTCCATGGGTGATTCAATCCCGTGATTACCTAAAAGATGGGCAACGATTGTCTGGCCTTTTTTTGCATCAACTGCAAATGAATCTGTATCGCCTGGAGTTGCTAATTTTCCATTAATCAAAACTGGACCAGTTCCAATCATCTGTGGCTTAAGATAGTTATTATTAGGCTCTACTTCCTCAATCTCAGGAATAGTATTGACCCAAAAAGCCTTGGGTATAGAAGTGCCATCTTTATTAAAAACCCTAAACAACTTTGGGCCAGGAGAAGCTTTTGGGTCAACTGTTATGGAAACTTTATTCTTTTCTTTAAACTCAATTTTAATGTCAGGAGAATAAATCATGATCCTGGGAGGCCATTCAGGAAAAGTCCCATTAAGGGTAGCTTGAACGGTAGAACCAACCTGCCCACCTGCAGGAAAAATATAGGTAAGAACAGGAGGAACCGCCCAAGAGGGGCTATTAAATGCTAAAGCAACAATTATAAGGTAAAGCAAAAAACGCATTACCCCATAAGCTCCTTGATAGGTTCAGGATTGCTAACAATATGGGCGGGCCTGCCATTTGGTGCATAAAGAATCTTATCGGGTGCAATACCCAACTTAGAATATACTGTTGAAGAAAAATGTTCTGGGGTAAGAACTCTTTCGCAAGCAGCATATCCACGTTTATCGGTAGCGCCAATAACTTGACCACCTGGGGTTCCACCGCCCGCCACCATAATAGACATTGCATTTGACCAATGATCCCGGCCACCATCTTTATTGATTTGTGGAGTGCGCCCAAATTCGCCCAAAACCAAAACCAAGGTAGTTTCAAGCATACCCCGTTGATCAAGATCTTTTACCAAAGCAGCAATCGTTGCATCAAAATTAGGAAGTCGTTTTTCCAAAGTAGGGAAGATATTGGTATGATGATCCCAACCGCCATCATTAAGAACAATAAAAGGCACCCCTGCCTCAACTAATCTGCGAGCGAGAAGGGCACGTTGGCCGAAATCGTTTCTTCCATAAGTTTCACGCACGGAATCAGGCTCGCGCTGAATATCAAACGCTGCTTGAGCTTCCGCAGAACGCATGAGATCAAGGCCTTGACGATAATGATCATCCATTGCGGTTGCAGGATCACCAACCTGCTTGTCTGCAAAGCGAACAAACTTATCGACAGCTTGACGCATTTCTTCACGGCTAACTTTTCTAGAGCCATCCAATTCCTTGGGAAGGCTGACATCCCGCACCCTAAAGTTGGCACTATTGGGGCTGCCATCGACCACAAAAGGAGCATGTCTCGCCCCTAAAAAATTAGGCCCGCCTGATCGTGTCATCGAGGGCATAGAAAAATAGGGAGGTAAGCCTGGAGGCGCCCCTAACTCTGAAGAAACAACAGACCCCATACTGGGATGAAAGCTGACAAAAGCACCGCATCCAACTGGAATTCTTGGAGGCGCACCCGTCATCATGTAATGATTACCAGCCCCGTGGTTACCTTGATCATGCTGAACCGAACGAATAATGGCAAGTTTGTCTGCAATTGAAGCAAGTTGGGGTAGATGCTGGGAATATTGAATACCAGTAATTTTGGTACTGATGGGCTTAAAGGATCCACGTATTTCGCTGGGTGCATCAGGTTTCGGATCAAACATTTCATAATGAGTAGGGCCACCATCCAACCAAACCAAAATCACACTTTTGGCTTGAACTTTGCGAGTAGCTAATTCCCTAGCTTGCAAAGAAGAGCAAAACCCTCCACCTAATAAACCACCTAGGCCAAGGATTAAACTATCTCGTCGTGAAGGCATCTTTTTGATGAACGTTTTCATATGAAAATCCTTTCAGTCGACCAAAACAAACTCAGGAGAATTTATCAATGCCCAAAGCAAGTCTTCCAATGTCTGTTTTCTAGCTTGGTTTTTACTTTTAGCAAGCGAAATCACGCCATTTCGTTCCGCATCGGTAGGGAACCTACAATAACATCGCAGATACAATTCTTCAATAGCTGACTCAATACTACCTGATCCTGATGCTAATTTCGAGGCAATTCCTGCTGGATCTACAATTTTAGCTTGAATATTCTTAGCGTTCATAAGATGCAAAGCCTGAACCACGGTAGAATCAGAACTTCTTTCACAAGGGGGATCTTGATTGGGATCGGGTCGACCAAAGCTGTCTAAAAATTCTGAAGCAGAGCGAAAAGTCCACATTTCCATTGCACGAGAACCTTCAGGCATCGCAGGAAAATTCTCAGCAACTCCAGTAACATCACTGACCATATCCAACAAAACCTCGGCTCGTGGACGCATTCGGTAATGCCTGGAATAGTTGCGGGTATCGCCTTGATTTCGCTCGTTAGGTTTGCTTGAAAGGGCATATGCTTTAGAAGTAACAATGGAATAAAGAAGATGCTTAACATCATAATGATGTTTTCGAAAATCATCCGCCAACGCATCAAGCAAAGCAGGATTTGAAGGTGGATTTGTTGCTCGAAGATCATCAACAGGGTCAACTAGCCCCCTTCCCATAAGATCAGCCCAAATTCGATTGACTGCGGCTTTGGCAAACATGGGGTTATCGTCCGAGGTGATCCATGTAGCAAGCGCCTGCCTTGGATCTTCGTCTTCGGTGAACTCCATTATTTTACCTTTTAAAGGCGCAGGCTTCATCACCTCTCCGGTTCGAAGATGCTTGACATCTCCTTTTTTTGCCAAGAAGAACATTTCTTCACTGCCAGAAATAGGAGCTGATATACCTGTACCTTTCCGCCCTATACGACCAAAGAATGCAGCAAAATGATAGAAATCATCTTGGCCATAAACTTCAAACGGATGATGATGACATTTCGCACATTCAAGCCTGATGCCCAAAAACAAACGGCTAATAACTGTGGTAAGTTCATCGGGTTGTCTTTTGTCGCGAACAACAACAGAAGCACCATCTCGAAAAGTACTGCCATCTGCCGCAATAATTTGTTTAGCAAATTGGTCGTAGGGAAGATTTTTACGAAAGCAATCGCGCAACCAGGTATGAAGCACAAAAACAGCTTTCATGCCAACATGAAACGGATTAGGCCTAAGAAGGTCGGCCCATTTGTTAGCCCAGAAATCAGCATACTCTGGACGGGAAAGCAAGCGCAAAGCCAACTTTTCTTTTTTATCTAAAGCAGTATCTGCAAGCCAGGATCTCGATTCTTCCGGAGTTGGTAATCGCCCGATAAGATCAAGATAAACTCTTCGCAAATAAGTATGATCCGCAGCCAATGCAGAGGGAGAAAGCCCAAGTTTTACAAACTTATCAGAAAGCAAACGATCGATGTAATGCTGGGAATCAATCCTAGAAGGCAGATTAACATTCAAAGTTTCAGGCAAGGGCATGGTAACAAGACATACACTGAATTTTTCCATGAACCTGGCCATAACCGCAGCTTCACCCGGAAGTGGCCCAGATTGAATCAATCCATCGGCATCAACAGATGCCAGAACACTTTCACTGGATTGAAATGCTGTGAGATGTGTCACATCCTTGCTACTACCATCGCTAAACCTTGCCAAAACGCGAGTTTGAACCTTAGTCCGTGGCGACATTTTAACTTCGGAAGGTAGAATTTCAATATTAACAACTTTAAGCTCATCCGGAGCTCCTCTCGGTTGACCAGATTTTATCCAATCTAGTACCTGAGCGTAAGCGTTACTGTCTTCAGGAAGTTTTTTCCCACCACCATGCGGAACCTGACCAGAAGCTTTTTTCAAAAGTAAACTATCTTTAGGAGAGGCAGGAAATATTCTTCGTCCGCGCGATTCAGAGGTAAGCGCATAAAAATCAAAGTCATTGTCAAACCCCAAGAGTGAAAGTTGAAAACCATTTTGACCTCTTTGCTTGCCATGGCATGGCCCAGAATTGCAGCCATACCTGGTCAAAATCGGTTGAAGATCTTTTTCAAACGTAACTTTGGAGTTTAAATCTGAATTAGAAATTTTAACTGCAACAAATTGACTATTATTTCCGTTAATTACATCAATCTTTGTTTGACCAATTTTGATGGATGTCACCTGCCCTTTAGCCGAAACCCGAGCTATCCCAACTTCTTGTGATTTAAAAACACAATCAGCAGTAACATCCTCTCCCTTATTGTTCAGAACCCGGATTTGAGCCTGCTCGCCCGGGCCCTTTAATTCAATGACAGGGGGGTCGATGCTTAATTGCTCAACGCCCCAAGCGAGACTTGCTCCTCCAGACCAAATTACAGCTAATAAAACGAGGATAAATACCATTATTCACTTATCTCAAGGCGGGGCTGAAACTAAAAGTCACATTATTATTTATAACAGAAATCTTTTCTTTTATAAAAGGAAAAACTGCTAAAACAACAACCAATTACTTTATTCGACCCTCAAGTAAGACTAACTTTAAACAAACTCAATATTTTAGAGAAATCAAATCTATCGGTCTTAGTTTCAAAGTATGTGTTGACCGTATAAAAATTTTAAATTATAAACTATCAAATTGCTGATTGTTATAGTTGTCTGATCCCGCCTGAGGTATTGAATGATTTGTACCTTTCGTTATTTTTTGCCCTTGAGCATTTTATTAACAGGTTGCGCAGGCGACGACCGTGGGTTGGCCCCCGTTTCAGGTACTGTATTCTTCAAAGGAAAACCTCTTCCTAATGCAGGGATTATTTTTACCCCAGATCAAGATAACACCAGGGTTGGAGTTGGCAGCACTGACAAAGATGGGAAGTACAAACTTACCTCTTTTCAAATAAATGACGGCGCAAAAATCGGTAGACACACCGTCACCATCCGTGCCTATGAGGTTCCTGATGGGCCTCCAAAAGCCGCTGACGATATTACCAATGTTACCGGCAAAATGATTACCCCCTTTAAATACGCCCGACCTGAAACTTCTGGACTGACAGCAGATGTTGCAAGAAAAAACAATGTTATAGACTTCGAACTGACAGAATAGTTCGCCCGTAAAAAGGATCTTTAACATGAATAACATTCCCGAGCGAAAAGCATTTACCCTAATTGAATTATTGGTGGTTATTGCCATCATTGGTATTCTTATTGGGCTTCTTCTTCCCGCAGTTCAAAAAGTCAGGGAAGCCGCTGGTCGTGCAAAATGCAGTAATAATCTCAAGCAACTTGGCTTAGCAATGCAGAATTATGCTGGCACTTACAATTGTTTCCCTCAAACACAATTCCCATCTGATGGTTCTTGGACTGGTCTTGCCTGCTGGGGGTGGATCCCAAAACTTCTTCCCTACATAGAACAAGAAGCCTTGGGTAAGCTTCCCGATTTTAATTACAGTTATGGAACTGCAAGGGTCAAACCATTGAGAATGGCAGTATTACAACAACTTCATTGCCCTTCAGATCCAAGACCTGCCTCCAACAATACTTATGGAGATTACAATGGTGGAGTGGGCGTTATTGGTAATGCAAGCGGTTGGAGTTGCACGATAGCCCCGGCCGAAGTTCAACCCGGAGACGGCCCTGACCTTCCAAATAACACTTATTATGCCCAGCATTCAAGTTATGTAGGCTCTTTTGGGGATGGCTACACTGCAAGTGCAGGAAAACCTTACAACGCTGCATCTGATGATGGTTGCGATAAATACAGTGCCAGAGGCTCTTGGGTTCTTTATAACAATGGCGGCGACCCTATTGCGGGCCCTAAGCCGACTCATTACCTTGGAAGTAGCGGCGTAGGAAACTCAGGTGATGTAAGTGGGGGCAGAGGTTTTTTTTCTGGTAGAGGTAACACTGGTGTACCAAATTGCAATGTACCCGCTGGAAGTACATCTAAAACTGCCAACACCATACGAATAGCTGATGTGCCAGACGGCTTGTCGAATACCATTATGATTGGTCATACTGTTTCAAATGCTGCCCATAACAGATCTTCCTGGTATCAAGGTCAGTCTGTTGGAGGAACTTCTTTACCTCCCAATTACATTCGACCTTGCATGCAATTGGGGCTAAACATCAACAGTGTGCAAGCCAACAACACCCCATGTAAACCCGCGTCCTGTGGAGACCCAGGTTGGCAAGCATGGGGATTTAACAGTTATCATACTGGCGTTATTGTAACATGCTTAGGTGATGGCTCAGTAAGAACAATCGTCGATGGCATAAATCAGAAATCATACAACGCGCTCGGAAGTCGAGATGGTGGCGAGGCTAACAATGAATAAGCAGCTTCGGGGTTTTTCGTTATCTTGACATCAATTACTTTCAAAGTAACCCCAGAAGGATAGTTATTGTGATTTATCTTCATAATTTCAAAACTTGGGCAAAGATCTGGTATTTTGTAATTCTTTTATCATCCATCATTCACATTGGATGCTCTGGTGATGATCGAGGGTTGGCTCCTGTGTCAGGAACTATCATTTTTAAAGGAAAACCTCTTGCAAATGCTGGAATTAATTTCATTCCAGAAGATACAACAGCACGGGTTGCTGTTGGCAGCACTGACAAAGATGGTAAATACAAACTAAGTTCATATCAAATCAACGATGGAGCTAAAATTGGCAGATACTCCATCACAATCCGTGCAGAAGAAGGCGGGGACAGCAATTTAAAGCCAGCCGATGCCCTTGATTTTGTAAGGGGAAAAATTATTACACCTTTAAAATACTCCAGGCCTGATACTTCCGGATTGACAGCAGAGGTTGCCAGGAAAAACAATGTCATAGACTTCGAACTAAAAGAATAACTCAAAATCAAAGGTTCATTCCCATGAGAACAAATCACTTTCGAAAAGCTTTCACTCTAATTGAATTATTAGTGGTTATTGCCATTATTGGCATTCTTATTGGGCTTCTTCTTCCAGCAGTCCAAAAAGTCAGAGAAGCTGCAGGGCGTGCCAAATGCAGCAATAATATCAAACAACTCAGCTTGGCAATGCATAATTATCTGGGAGTATACAATGCATTTGCACAAACACAATTCGATGTCACAGGTGGACAAACCGGCTTGGCGAATTGGGGATGGATACCAAAATTACTCCCCTACATTGAACAGGAAGCCTTAGCCAAACTTGTAGATTTTAATGATAGCTATTCCACCCCCAAAGCAATGCCGGTCAGGATGGCGGTCATCCAATCCATTAACTGCCCATCAGACCCTAAACCGGCAACAAATAACACCTATGGAGAATTTTCTACGGCAGGCCTTTCGGGCGTCTATGGTTCTCCACAATGGGGTTGCCCTCCTCAAAATGGCGCACCCGCTGCTGTTCCTGATATCCCTTCCGCTTCTAGGTATTACGCTCAACATTCTAGTTATTATGGTTCCTATGGGGATGGCTACTCAACCAGTTCTGGCTACCCTTACGGCGCAACTAATAACGGCCAAATTGGAGATGATGGCTGCGATCAATACACAGCCTCTGGTTCTTGGGCCAGATATAACAATGGTGGTGACCCCCTTTTATCAGATGGCGCACCCCAACCAACATCATATTTAGGCGGAGATAAAGATGGTAATGGAGGAAGAGGATTCTTCGGAGGTGGAAAAGGGCCAACAAATCCTACTGGAGTTGCGACTACTGCTAGAACTGTACGCCCCGTAGATGTAACAGATGGTTTATCCAACACCATTATGATAGGACATACCGTATCCAATGCTGCGGGAAGCAAAGAAGGATGGTACCAAGGCTTTTCAATAGGAGGAACCTCGATCCCTCCAAATTATCTCAGACCATGCATGCAATCAGGGCAAAATTACAATTGGGCTCCAGCAGGCTCACCTTGTCAGCCAGCTTCTTGCGGTAGACAATCTTGGCAAACAAGAGGCTTTAACAGCTATCACACCGGTGGCGTTGTAGTTTCCATGGGCGATGGGTCAGTCAAATTTATTGTTGATGGTATCAACCAAAAATCCTACAACGCATTAGGAAGCAAAGCGGGCGGCGAACCCACGCCTGACTTTTAAACAACACAGTCAAGCTAATCGAAACCTAAAAAGAAAAAGCAGTTTTATTGCTTCTTCTTTTTTTGATTCTCTGAATTACCATATGCTTCTTTTGGGGCACCTACATTATCTTTTAATTCAGATCTCAACTTTGCCAACTCAACTTTCAACTCCTTAACAACATCAGCATAAGAAGAATCGGAATAAAAACTTTTCATTTCGTTGGGATCTTTTTCACGGTCATATAGTTCCCAGTAATCAACATCAGGCCTATAAAAGTGAACTAATTTAAAACGATCGGTAACCACGCCATAATGGGGTCTTACCCTATGCGGAACTGGATACTCATAATAATGATAATAAAAGCTTTTGCGCCAATCTTCGGGCACTTTACCCTTCAAAATGGGTAGCAAGCTTTTCCCCTGCATATCTTTGGGGGCCTCAACTCCTGCTGCTTCCAAACAAGTTTGAGCAAGATCAATCAATCCTGTGAGGTTTTTGTTTACGGAAGCAGTTTTTGAAATCTTAGGCCAACTGATCAACATAGGTGTACGAAGAGATTCCTCAAGAATCCAGCGTTTATCAAACCAACCATGCTCACCAAGAAAGAAGCCTTGGTCTGCTGCATAAACAACGATGGTGTTTTCTGCCAATCCTTCGGCATCAAGATAATCTAGCATTTTACCGACAGATTCATCAACAGCTTTAATCGTTCCAAGATAATCATGCATGTACCGGTTGTAGCGCCAACGAACCAGATCCTTGCCCTTCGGATCATCCTTAAGATACTTATCATTTCGTGGTTGATAATATGCGTTCCATTTTTGAAGTTGTTCTGGGGTCATATTGGCAGGCGGAACAAGCTTGGCATCCAGTTTTGTGAATGTTTTTTCTATAGTCATGTCTTGATCTTTGGTAGCAAGGCCACGATTAGAGTAATCATCAAACAAATTAATTGGTTCTGGATAAACACGATCATTATCATGGCCTAGATGTCGAAGCGCAGGCGCCCATTCCCGATGAGGAGCCTTATGTTGGCTCATCAATAGAAAGGGCTTGGATTTATCCCTGTTTTTAAGCCAATCAATGCTGAAATCAGAAATAAGATCTGTTGTGTAACCCTGATGCTGAACTCGTTCACCATTTCGAATCATGGGGGGATTGTAATAAATCCCCTGCCCCGGCAATATATGCCAGTAATCAAATCCCGTAGGTTCACTGATAAGGTGCCACTTCCCAATAACAGCCGTCTGATAACCTGCCTTTTGCAACAACTTGGGAAATGTCTGCTGAGTACCATCAAATTTGCTGTTTGAATTATTGTAAAAGCCATTCATGTGACTGTATTTACCAGTTAAAAGTGTTGCTCTGCTAGGACCACAAATGGAATTAGTTACCAGACAACGATCAAAACGAACCCCCTTATTCCCTATTCGATCAATATTAGGGGTGTTTAAAAGCTTTCTGTTTTCACCATAAGCACTTATTGCCTGATAGGCATGATCATCTGAAAAGATAACGACAATATTAGGTTGTTGGGTTCCAGCAAAAGATACTGAACAACTTTGCAAAACCAAAACAGCAACAAAAAGATTTCGCAATGATACAAGATTAATCATTAAAGCCCTCGATTCATATAGATTGAATTTCGCCATCTGCATTGTCATCAAACTCACCTTCCCACCTTGCAATTACACATGTAGCAAGGCAATTACCGACTAGGTTGACAGTGGTACGCGCCATATCCATCAATTCATCAACTCCGAGTATCACTGCAACAGCCTCCAGAGGCAAACCAAAAGATGCTAGAGTACCAGAAAGAATGACCAATGAAGCACGAGGAACTGCGGCAACACCTTTGCTGGTAACCATTAAAGTAAGCATCATAACAACCTGTTGTTGCCAACTCATTTCAATACCGGCAGCTTGAGCTGCGAAAACAGAAGCAACAGCAAGATAAAGCGTCGTACCGTCAAGATTGAAGGAATATCCGGTGGGCATGACAAAAGCAACAATCTTACTGGGTACGCCGATCGATTGCATGGCAAGCATGGCTTTGGGAAGTGCAGCTTCAGAGGAAGTGGTTGAAAACGCAATTAAAGCAGGCTCTTTAACAGCCTGTGCAAACTTACGCAAAGGAACACGAGCAAAAAAAGCAACAGGCAATAACACAACAATCATAAAAAACACCAAAGCAACATATAGAGTTAAAATAAGTTTTCCAAGGTTAAGCAATATACCAAGCCCACTATGCCCCACAGTAACTGCAATCGCAGCGCCAATACCAATCGGGGCATAAACCATGACCAAACCGGTAAATTTAAACATCACCCCGGCCAGTGCCTCAAGGCCTTGAATCAAAGTTTTACGCTGCTCACCTTTAACCTGGGTTAGACCAATAGCAAAAAGAATGGCCCAAAATACAATTTGAAGAACTTCATTTTTCGCCATTGCATCTATCACACTAGTGGGAACTATATGTTCAAGCACACCGCTTAAAGAAGTTTGTTTTGCTGCAAACTCAGCACCCTCCTTTGCGGGAACGTTTAAAGCCACACCAGTCCCGGGTTTAGCAAGATTCACGGCGGCAAGGCCGATAACCAATGCCAGTGTAGTGACAATTTCAAAATAAATAATTGATTTTAATGCGATCCTACCGATTTGTTTTAAATCATCGCCATGGCCCGCTATCCCAATCACCAAGGTTGCAAAAAGTAACGGGGCAATAAGAGATTTGATCATCCGTAAAAAAATCGATGATAAAGGTTTTAATAATTGCGCCGTTTCAGGAAAGCTGTAACCAATAACGGTTCCAACAACCATGCTTATCAAAATCCAATGGGTGAGGGAAAGTTTACGCAAAAGATTTAACATAATATCCACTTAATTTGAATACTAACGGGCTAACGACACCCATGAATATAAATTGATTCAAACAGAATAAAAAGAAATTACTTCACGATTTGGAATAAGTATGTTTTGAACCAGTATTAATTGAGCCACTTTTACCCTTACCCCATATTTTTTGCATCAAACCATAGCCTTGAATGTCTTTTTCTTTAATTTCCTCACGGCTTCTAGGTATCGATAAATGCTTATCTAAATACGCAGTAGTAAGTTCTGCAAAATATTCCTTGTCGCTGGACATCAAGTAACTTTTCAAATCAAATAACTTTTGGTTTTTCGCATTTTGATAAGCATCTTTTATAAGTTCATGATTCCAACCCAAAACCTGGTGATGATAACAATGCGCAAGTTCATGAAGTAAAACCAAAGTTGCCGCATTATTAGGCTGAAGTTTCTTATCATTGTTTTTCTCTGTCACCAATTTCATTCCATTGATATCGATGCAGTTAAAGTGTGTTTTAGGATCAGATGGCCCTCGGGGGCCTTGCGAATAAAGCCCCAATGCTCCGGGTTTGTCCCAATCTACAAAAATGAAAGTTTTATGAAACAAAACCTTGGCATTTTCTGGATAGACCTCATTAACCCTACGAAGGGCCTTGGCCAATAAATCAACAGGCTTGTTTGTCCATGCGGAACCAGAATTTTGTTCCATCACCTCTTCAGAGATAAAACATTTGAAATTTTCGATTGAATAAGTGGAGTATTTTTTATTGACGCTTTTCTTAAAAGCCTGCTTATCTTGTGTATATCCGGATTCATGGCAAATAAAAAACAAGGTACCTGTAAGAATGAAGAATGATGTGCCAAATTTTTTCATGATAATTCTTAAGGTTAATAGGGATCAAATAAGCCAAAGAAAAAAATAACAGCAGCATGCCTGGGGTCAACTCCCTTGGCACTTCCAATATTTCTACCATTCTTTCTTACCGTACCATCTTTTTCAATTTTACCAATACTAGAACCATCCTTACGAACAGTACCGTCACTATCAACTTTCCCAACATATCTACCATCGATATGAATTGAACCACTCGAATCAACTTTTCCTGCATTTCGACCCTTAACACGGATAGAACCATCCTTGTCAAATTTACCAACATTACTTCCATTAATTCGAACCGTGCCATCATTTTCAACACTTCCAGCATGCCGACCTTCGACACGTAAATCGCCGCCCGCAATAGAAAAACTGGCGAAAACAATTAAGCTGGAAAGCACACAAATTTGCTTCATCTTTATCACCTGTCGATTTGATTAAAATCTTTAGTTTGTACAAGTATCCAACTCTTTAAATGTTAATTTAAAGAATCCTCTTTAACAATCCAAAACCCGCAATGATTCTTGATATATTACCATTACATATGTTTAAGATATTTGATCCTTTCAGAAATAAAGAAGCAGATAAATGAAATTGCAAATACTTACAACGCTGTTATTGAGTTTTTTGCCCTTGGGCCAAAATCCAACTCCAATTGATTGGATTACTCTTACGCAAAAACCATTTGCAAATTTAAAAATTCCTGAACTTAATCTTAATCCTCTTCTTAATGAATCAATCAAAACAAAAGAAGAATGGGATACAAATAAAATAAAACTTAAAACACTATGGATGGACAAGATTGGTGTTTTCCCCAAAAAACCATCCAATCTGTCAACTAAAATTGAATCAACTGAATTGCTGGCTACCCACAAACGAATTCTGCTTAACTTCCAAAGTGACGAAAATGATCGCATCAAAGCTTATCTTTTAATCCCCTTTGATATAAGCAAAACCACTAAATTTCCTGCTGTTGTTGTCTTCCATCAAACAACCAAAGACACAATAAAAGAACCTGTCGGGCTTGGCCCAAATCAAAGTCTTGCGATTGCAAATCATTTGGTTGACAGAGGCTACATTGTACTTGCTCCAGAATGTTTCATCATGAAAGGCAAAGGCCCCCAAGCACAGGCTACTGAGCTTGCAAAAAATCAACCTGAACTTACTGGATTAGGGAAAATGACTTTTGACTCAAGTCGCTGTGTAGATTTTCTTGAAACTCATGAAAATGTTGATTCCGCTAGAATAGGATGCATCGGGTTTTCTCTCGGTGCAAAGGAAGTTTTATATGCGATGGCATTTGAACCCCGATATAAAGTTGGTGTTTTTAACGAAGGGGGTATCGGAATCCGCATGAGCAATTGGACTGACCCATGGTACCTTACAGCAAAAATGAAACCACATATTCCATCAATGGAACATCATCAGGTTTTATCTCTTATAGCCCCAAGGCCGTTTTTAATCATGGGAGGAAACAGCGCAGACGGTGATTCTAGCTGGCCGTTTATCAATGCAGTTTTACCCATTTACCGTTTATATGGTGCAGAAAACAGAGTCGGCTTGATTAATCACAATGCAAAACATTCTTTTCCACATTTTGCGAGATCAATCGCTTATCAATGGCTGGATTACTGGTTAAACCATAAAGCAACCAAAGAAGAAGCTGGGCCAAAATAATTAAAGGTTTGCCATTCCTAACCAAGAAGCTTTTGTTCAAGCTCCTGCCAACGATTATAAAGCTGTTCAATCTCTTTCTGTGCTTTTTCTAATGCATTACAGGCATTGGTCAAAATGAGATGCCCTGCTGTGGCTGATTTTTCAACTTCGTCATGCAAAACAATTATTTTCTTTTCCGCAACCATTACTTTTTCTTCAATCTGGTCATATTCCTGCTGCTCTGCAAAGCTTAATTTCTTGCGTTTGGGATTTGAAGGTGGAGATTTTGGGGAAGAATTTCCCGTAGTATTACTAGTATTCTTGCTTGAAAGTTTTTGCTCTTTAGCAGCAGATTTTTCGAACACATTCAACCACTGCTGAACCGTTGCATACATTGCTGCCCCGCCCCTACCATCCAACCCTATTACCTCAGTACAAATACGATCTAATAATTCGCGATCGTGACTCACAATCACTAATGCACCGGTAAATTCTGATAAAGTTTCCTCGAGCACTTCCAAGGCAGGAATATCCAAATCATTGGTTGGCTCATCCAAAAATAGCAAATCGGCAGGTTGCTGCATCATTTGGGCCATTCGAAGTCGGGCTTGCTCGCCCCCTGAAAGGGCACCCACCAACACATCAAGCTGTTCAACTTTGAATAGAAATTGTTTCGCCCAGGCAACCACATGAATTTGACGATCACGGTAAGCAATCATATCACCATTGGGGCAAAGAGCCTTACGCAAAGTAACGCTATGATCAAGGGCGGTTCTCCCCTGTTCAAAAATAACTTTTTTTAGGCCTTCAGCTTCGGTAACTGTTCCTTTATCGGCATTATGTTCACCCGAAAGAATTTTCAGAAGCACACTTTTACCACTGCCATTTGGCCCGAGTAAACCTAGTTTTGTTCCGGGGCTTAACTGAATATCAATCCCTGAAAACAAAGGGCGCCCCGGAAATGATTTTGAAATGCCAATCGCACTCATAAGTTTGCGAGTCTGCCTGCCGGTTCCAACAAAATCCAACCCAGCAGACCCGGAATCTTCATTCCGATATTGCAACTCCTTAAGCTCCACTCTTCGCTTTGCAGCTTCATCAATACGAGAAGTAGCCTTGCAGGTTCTGGCTGCGGCCTTCCGGCTTAACCACTCTGTTTCCCTTCGAACTTGATTAGCAACAGATTCCTGCATACGTGCTTGACCATCCAGAAAGATCTCGCGATGCTCAAGAAACTGATCATAGTTGCCAGGTGCACGATAAAAACCACCTGGATAAACTCGGTTAATTTCGAGGATTTCATCTGCAACACCACGCAAAAAAGCCCTATCGTGAGTCGCAACCAAATACCCGCAAGGCGAAGCCCTTAGAAGCTTTTGCAACCAAACTATACCAGGAATATCAAGATGATTGGTTGGCTCATCAAGAAGAAGAATATCTGGCTCCAGTGCCATTTCGCGAGCAATACCAAGTCTTTTTCTCCATCCCCCCGAAAGCAAATGTGCAGGTTTATCAAAATCATCAAATCCGGTTCGGGTCAAAACTTTACTAATGCGGGTTTCTTTTTCATGGTCTTCAAGAGATTCACCATCCAATCGGGCCCTGACAACATCTTGAACCGATAATCCTTCAGGAAAAACATCGTCCTGGGCAACAAACCCCATTTTTGTCGATCTTCTCACCGATCTAATTCCTGAATCTAATTCTTCTTTACCTGCAAGGATTTTTAAAAGGGTGGATTTTCCTGCACCATTGGGACCAATCAACCCAACCCGCTCATTCGCAGAAAGATCAAATGTCAATTCGGTAAATAAAGGGCGCACTCCATAGGCTTTTGTAAGCCCCTGTACACTTAACAACACAGCCATGAAGACCTCTTATCAAACTAATAAAGCAACAAGATAAAATAGTAACTAATCTTTATTTTCCAACGAATAAACATGGGTTTTGGTGCGAACAATAATATTTTTTCCAACCGCAGCAGGAGATGCCATGCAACCATTTTCCAACTTATTAGTCGCTATTAATTTCCAATCTTTTCCTGCTTGAACAACATACCCCGCCCCTTGCTCATTAAACAAATAAATGCGACCATCTGCAAAAAGTGGTGATGTCCAAAAAGCACCCGTTAAACGTTCTGTCCTTACAACATCGCCTGTTTCAGAATCCAACTCAGAAAAAATACCATCTTTACTTACCATGAATACTTGGTTTCCAATCACCAAGGGTGTTGAATACTGAGGCACATTCTTGATTGTTTTCCAACTGATATGCGTGGTACTAACATCGCCTTTGCCATCTGGTCGAACTGCAAACAACTTCCAGCCACCATCTCCAGTCGTTACAAGAATCTTTCCGTTAACCATAATTGGTTTGCAGGATGCGTTCATACCACCATGATGAACCTTCCAAAGCTCTTCACCAGTGGCGGGATCATAAGAAACAGTTCCAACTGCTGCAGCGCTAACTAATTGATTCTTCCCATCTATTTTAAAAACGGAAGGAGTAGAAAACGCCTTTTTATTATCGCCATTTTCAGTGCCATAAGTAATGGAGCGATCCTTCTTCCAAACGGTCTTGCCTGTAGTTTTATCCAACGCAATCAAGTATTGAACATCAAATCCATCAAAGGTAAGAATGAGGAGGTTTTCAAAAATAATCGGAGAAGATGCTGGCCCACGATGATGGTTGCAAGGTATATCTTGCCTTGCCCAAATGGTTTTTCCTGTTTTAGTATCCAAGCAGACTGTCCCAGCACTTCCAAAATGATGATAAATCCTGCCTTCTTCAATAACAGGAGTTGGTGTGGCATAACTATTTGCAGGAAGTGTGAACATTGGCTTTTCAATAGTAAACAAAGGAATATCGTAAATAACCTTGCCTGTATTAATATCCAAGGCTATTGCACTGAGCTTGTCTCCTTTTTCTGTGGCATTGCTCAACCAAACTTGATTGCCCCAAACAACAGGAGACGCCCAAGCCTTTCCTGAAATAGGGGTTTTCCAACGCACATTTTTCTGCTCATCCCAGTGAATAGGCAAGCTTGATGCATCAGAATGACCATCACCGTAAGGCCCACGAAAACCAGGCCAATTGGCATCCTTGGCTGGAAAAAAAGCAAGAAGAAGAAAAAGTATCTTTTCCATGTACCACCTCAAGATCATTTACTAGGTTTAAATAAAGCAAATCCTTAAGCCACCTCATAGATTTGCAATTTTACGGTAAAACTTTCTTAAATGTAAGGGTATAAGATCGAAAAGATGAAAAAGTAAAAAATTCATATTCTGTAAATTTAAAAGAAATGCACCAACAGACTTTTATGAGGAAATTAATCAAAAATCTGTGTAAGATTTTGATAAGAAGACTTAAATAATATTCAGAAAAGTATGAATGAAAACGAATAAATCAAAACCCTTCAAAATCTGCCAAACTTGTCAAAGGCCTTTTTCTTGGCGAAAAAAATGGGAAAAGGTTTGGAATGATGTTAAATATTGCTCTGAAAAATGCAATAGAAACCGAAAAATATCAAAGTCATGATCAAAAACAAACCTGTACGCACAGTTTACCTGGTCCTTGGTGATCAACTTACAACAGAGACATCTTTTTTTTCAGAATATGAATCCGCAAAAGATATTGTTTGGATGGCTGAAGTAAAAGAAGAATCAACCCACGTATGGACTCATAAGGCTAGAATTGTAATGTTTCTAAGCGCAATGCGACATTTCAAAGAAGAACTTAAAAATAAAGGTTTTCGTTTTTCATACACAGAAATGAAATTGGATAGTCCACCTACTTCACTGGATCTTGAACTATCAAAGTTTTTAAGATCAACAAAATGCTCATCAGTAAAAGTTAGAAAGCCGGGAGAATATCGGATCGAAGTCCTTTTAAAAAAAGCAGTAAGTGAAAACAACTTAACCCTGGAAATAATTGAAGACGACCATTTCCTTAATTCAGTTGAAGAATTCGCTCATCATGCAAAAGACCGAAAACAACTTCGAATGGAATTTTTCTACAGGGAAATGCGAAAAAAATACAATATTCTCATTAAAAATGATGAACCGGTGGGGGGAGATTGGAATTATGACTCCGATAATCGTAAAAGTTTTTCAAAAGAAGGCCCTGGACTTATAGCCGCCCCAATTGCATTTCCTCCCGACAAAATCACCAAGCAGGTAATTAAATTAGTTAATGAAATCTTCAATGATCACCCTGGGGATTTAAATTTTTTTGACTGGCCAGTAACTGCTTCTCAAGCTGAAGAAACATTAAAAGATTTTTTAGACAATCGATTGGCACAATTTGGAGACTATCAAGACGCTATGTGGATGAGTCAACCCTGGCTCTATCATTCGCGATTGGCTGCCGCAATGAACCTACACATTATCCACCCTCTTAAAGTTATTACTCAAGCAGAAAACTATTTTAAATCAGGCAAAGCCCCCTTAGCTTCAGTTGAAGGATTTATCCGACAAATTCTTGGTTGGCGAGAGTACGTGCGAGGAATTTACTGGCTTTACATGCCACAATATCTTGAACGAAATACACTCAATGCCAATAATGATCTTCCCCCTTTTTTTTGGACGGGAAACACCGATTTAAATTGCCTTAAACAATCAATTGGCCAAACACTTAAACATGGTTATGCACACCACATCCAAAGACTAATGATTACTGGTTTATTTTGTCTTTTATTTGGTGTCGAACCCAAGCAAGTGCACGAATGGTACCTTGCTGTTTATGTTGATGCAGTGGAATGGGTCGAACTTCCCAACTCACTTGGTATGTCCCAATACGCAGATGGTGGCATAATGGCGTCAAAACCCTACATAGCTTCAGGAAAATATATCGATCGCATGGGTAATTACTGCAAACATTGCAAATATGACCCAGCCAAATCAGTGGGTGAAGGTGCCTGCCCATTTACAACAATGTATTGGGATTTTCTAATTCGACACGAAAAACTTCTTTCATCAAACCCACGAATGGGAATGCAAGTAAAAAACCTTAAACGCATGGGTGAAAATACAAAAGAAGACATCAAATCACAAGCAAACACATTTAGAATCTCTTTAAAGACGATTTGAAAATAAAATACCATAATAAACCAAGAAAAATAAAGGTGACAAAAGATGATCGATTGTCAAATCAACCCAAAGCCCAAGATTTAAAAACACTTTAAGTTTCAGTCCAATTGCCTAGAAACCCACCATGCTGAACTAAACATACAAACCTTAGCATGATTCCTGAGCGCATTAACATATTGGCAGCAAATCTTGCCATGACCATAACTATCAGGGCAAAGTGAAAAAACCAAATCATTACTTTCTTTCATCACTGATAGGGTTAATCTTTTAGATAATTCGTTTACAGCGGATGCAATTAGATAACGCTTTCCATGAACTTCACCATTATTAAGAAACACTCTGCAAAAAAACGAAGCATTAAGGGCAGTGAAAGATAATTCGCCAATTGTCTCGAAAACGATGATCACGGTCATTTAAAGGATAAAGAAGTTGACTAGCAAGAAATTTAGCAAGATTGGCTTTAGAGTCTTCAGGGCGATAAGACTTTGAAACTCGATATAGTTAAGCCATATTTGGTTAAAAAGTGGCCCCATTCGTCCGAGGAGGATTAAAAATTTATGTTACATAAAATCTTCATACTAAAAATTTGCTAACATCTCAATCAAACAAT
>RFZJ01000221.1 GCA_009920765.1 Planctomycetota bacterium
GCAAGTGAAACGCCGCACATTAGAAGAAAAAATATAGGCTGTAAAAGATTTTTAATCATGGCCTGAATGCCCGGGTAACCCTGGTGCTTGATTTATAAGACCAGATTTCCTTGCCTTTCGGGTCAACTTCAAGAGCTTTCATTTGGGTCATCGATGTTACCAGGGTGTTGCCATTCGGTAAGCGCACCGCTGCCACGGGTTGCTCGCATTCAAAATTCCATACTTCTTTCCCATCGTTGTTAAATTCGATCACCCTGTTGCCATAAACTTCGGTAATTAGGGAGTTCCCGTTTGGAAGAATATCAACTTTTCCACCCGAGGTTCGAACATCAATATCGTAGGAGACGACTTGTTTTTTGTTTTTGTCAAACCGTACGAACTTTGCATTTCCTTGCGGGGTGCTTAGGACTAGGCAGATATCTCCATTGGAAGCGATGTTGGCCTTCATGATTGGTTCATTATTGGGTGGTGTGAATTCTGAAATTTCCTTGCCTTTTTGGTCAACAAAAACGATGTTGGATTTTGAGGCGATAAAAATGGATCCATCTTCAAGCTTTTGTACTGCCAGCGGGCCATCAATTTTCTTTTCCCAAATTATTTCTCCCTTTTTGTTTCGTTCTGTAACTTTGTTTCCCTGATGTTCTGCAACCAGAACTTTTTCATCAGGAAGAATTTGGGCATCGAGGGGGAATTGCAGATTGTCGATTTTCCAAAGTATGTTGTTGCTGGAGTCGAGCATGATTACTCTGCCCGCATCTAATAAAACAACGAGGGTTTTTCCGAAATTTTTTGCACTCAAGGCAAGCAAGGCTTCGGGTATTTTTGAGGTGTCTACCGTTCGCTTTGCCCATTCTTTCTGAAGTTCAGGTTGGGGCAGGCCAATGGGGGGCATGTTGGAAGGCATCAATTTTCTAAGCAAATGGTCAATTAGGGAAGATTCCCACTGACTAACAGAACTGATGCTGCTGACGAGTGGTTCGATGGATCGTTTGTCGCCTAATTTAGCAAAGGCAAGGGCGACTTTATAGCGCACTCTTGGTTCATCAGAGTTAATCAGCGCTAGTGCCTCTTTTTTAAACAACTCTGGGTTGATGTTTGCCAACGCCTCTGCACAGATTGTTTTTGCCAAGGGTTTATTTTCACGAATTGCTTCAAGGATGATTTTTGAAGGGGTTCCATTGTCTGAACCTGTTGCGGTGATAGCAGTAATTAAATCTTCAGTGGTTTGATCGAGTTCTGAAAATTGTGAGTAGTTTATCAAGGCTGTTAGTGCGCCTTCGGGTTTCTTTGCGCCCAATAATCGGATGGATGCTGCTACGACAAATTTTCGTGACCCTTCTTCGATTTTTTGGATGCAATCTTTTGCCCTTCGAGATATTTCGACGTCCGGGCTTTTTGAAGCTGTTTTTAAATCTGGCAAAGCTGCAATCCCGATCGCATTCAAGGTTGCAGAGGTCTGTTCGCGGATATCAAAATTGTCATCCCCTAATTTTGTAATTAGCGCCTTGATCTGAATAGGGTCGACCTTATCTTCCGAACGGCGAGCCAGAAATTGAATCAGTGAATTGCCATCCGATTTTAAACCGGCGTCTGTAAGTGTTTTTTCATCCTCCGCCGTGTTATCCATGGCGACGGACAGTAACACCGCCAAGATTAATGCCCCTAATTGTCGTACTGGCATTTTAATAGCCTCCTGGCTTGGTTTGGTTATCTGGTTCGAATTCTGAACACTGGGTGAAGAGCCTGTTTTTCAGATAATTGTTTCCCGGTTCGATCAAACTCGATTAACTTGGGTGGAACGGTCTGGGTTGCGATGAGGATGTTTTTATTGGGTAATCTTACCGCAGCAGTGGGCTGATTTACCGTCAGGTCTAAAATAACTTTCCCAGAAGGATCAATTTCCTGAAGTTTGTTATGCCAGGTCAAAGGGAGGATTACGGTTCCATCCTGAAGAATATCGTTTGCATGGCTTGCAACGCCCAATGGCAGCCTAACAATATTTGACTCTTTGCCCGTGCGGTCAATTTTTAACAAAGTCATTTGGTTGGTTGCAACAAGGTAAGAGCCATCCCTAAGCCTTTCAGCGCTCATTATGTCGCTTTGAGGCCTTGGCAAGTTAAGTATTTCTTTACCTGATCGATCAACTTCAATAATCATATTCCTGCACGTGATGGAAGTGAGTCCGCTTCGAAGACGGGTTGCACTAAGAGGATTTGAAGTAACGGCTTTTGTCCAAAGAATATCACCTTTTGGGCTTCGCTCGGTG
>RFZJ01000222.1 GCA_009920765.1 Planctomycetota bacterium
AACTATTGTGCCCTTTAAATACTTTTGATACTTTTAATACTTCAAGGCCTTTGAAGTCCTAAAAGTACATGTGTAAGGAGAGGTTTATGGCTAAATCTAAAGAAAGATTTACAGTCAAGTTTGATTTAAAGCCTGAAATAATTGCTGCTTTAAAAATAGCAGCAGCTGTAAGGCAGATTGATCCTAGGGACGTTCTCGAGGATTTGGTTGGTAAATATTTGGTAGATTTTGTTGCATTAGCAAACAAAAATAAGCCTAAGGAGTAATCATGGATAAGCTTTTAACCAAGAGAGAGGTTGCAAAAATTCTTGGGGTTTCACCAAAAACTGTTGACCGATTTAGGAATCTGAAAACCAACAGGTTAAAATGTGTGAAAGTTAACGGGACCGTTCGATTTGAACGTTTCGATGTTGATGATTTTATTAAAAAACACAAGCGCTAGGTTTTCCAGATCGATTTTAATGTGCATTCGGTTTGCTTGCATCATTTAGTTTTTTCCAATGCTTTGGTGCTGGTTAGCAAGACTTCCATTTTGCTACCCAGCACCAAATTACAAGCGTTGGCTGATAGGGCTTTAATACCCTTAAAGGACCTAGGGCCTTAAAGTTTTATTAGTTAACATTCCTTGGCTTTCTAATGCTGCTCACAATTTTGTATCCTCGCCACCGTTTAATTTGAATTCGGGTAAGCCGCTTACAATTGTTGATTGATCGTAAGCATCTGCATCATCATAAGTTTCCAAGGTTAAGCGAATATCGCTATGGCGCATATGCTTCTGCCTGAGGGCTGGGCTGATTTTTGCCCGGCCCATCAGGACATTGCAGGTTTTTCGAAGCGCATGGAAATCAAACTTCCTTCCTTGGATATCCAGGAATGGTATGCCTGCGAACCGCAGATCTTTCTTGAAGTTTCGTAGATAGTTTCTGGGTACGGAAAATAGAGGGTCAGTGGGCTTACGGCCTGTTTGTTTCACCCAGGAGGCAAGTTCTTCTGCAAATTCCTTTCGCAAAAGGAATACCGCATCTTTTTTATTTTTGGTGATTGTTTTGGGGGCGAATATTTTTGGTTGATCTGTTTCTGTTTCGAGAAAATGAACTTTGATCTTTTGGAGTTCTCTTGCTCGTAATCCGGTAAGGACAGCAGTTTTATAGAGCAGGGCCCTGCCGAAGCCTTTTAATTCAAGGCGCTTTTTCGCTTCTTTATTTATTTTCCCTTCTAGAGTTGCTTTTCTCCTCATGCACATTTCATTGAATTTCGCCAAGGGCCGATCCTTGGCTGATTGTAAGAGTTTTATGATATTGGCTTCTGATTCCGGTCTTCGAACTATCGTTTTTCTTGATTCATCAGATTTGGTTACCAGAAGGAAAGGATTGTTTTCCAACCTGCGTTTTTTTACAAGCCAAGTTAGAAAACTGGAGATCGCGCCGCGGTAGGTGTTTTTGGTCCTACCACTGAGTTTCATCCTTGCAAGGTATAAATCGAAATCTTCAATATCGATGCTAACCAAATCTTGCAGGGTTTTGCATGATGTGATTTTTGATTGCCAGGTGTTGTCTTCGGTAGTTATTAATTTGAAGTGGATGAGTGTGGTGGTGATCAGCCGTTTGCAATCTTTTAGGTATCGCTTGCCCCGGTCTTTCTCTTCTAGAAACAGGATGTACATCTCAAGGTGGTCGCTGATGGGTCGATTCAGGTGCTTGGCAAAGGGACTTATGTGGCCCAGATCGTTTTTGTATTGAGCGGCTTCGAGATCCTTGAGCATTTTTTCAGCAACTCTTTTATCCCGGTGAAGTGGGAAGGAGAGTTTTTTGCCTTTTGATTTGATGTAGCCATACCACTTCGGGGATTTGGTTTGTTTTTTCTTTGCTTTGGGGGTTCCCTTGGGGACGCGCCTGCCGGTTGCATCGACCCAGAAGGTGGTGACTTGTTTCTTGAGGTATCCCATGATTGCTTGCTCCTTGGTGCCGTAGTAGGCACAACGGGGGACTGCGGATTTTTGTTTACCCCCAGTTTACCCCTGATTAAGCGGGGAAGGTGGGGAATGCTGGGCTATCTTGTCCAAATACCCAAAATGGACGAAGATGCATTGTTGCATCATAAAGTGATATAGGTCAAGGGGTTGGGACGATCTGTCCAAGAGAATCTAGGTCTGTCTAAAGAGGCCCCTCCCGGATTCGAACCGGGGATAGCGGATTTGCAATCCGCGGCCTTACCACTTGGCGAAGGGGCCTTGATTAATTCGGGTATCTT
>RFZJ01000223.1 GCA_009920765.1 Planctomycetota bacterium
TGGTGCCAACCCCTACATGGACTTCGATGGTGAGGGGCAGTTACAGGCAAGGTATCTTTACGGCCCGGGGATTGATGAACTCTTTGCCAGGATCGGCACAGGGGAAGACCCCGAGTGGTTTTTGACGGATCGGCTGGGTTCGGTCCGGCAGATTGTGGATGCTTCGGGCACTGTGCTGGACGATATAGGTTATGACAGTTTTGGTGGCATCCTGAGTGAGACCAACCCGGTAGAGGGGGACCGGTTCAAGTTCACCGGGCGGGAGTATTGCCAGGAACTGGGGCTTTATTACTACCGGGCAAGGTGGTATGACCCCGCTGTAGGCAGGTTTATCAGTCAGGACCCTATTGGGTTCCAGGCCGGCGATCCGAACCTTTATCGCTATGTGGGCAATGCCCCAGGGGACGGGACGGATCCGAATGGATTGGCCCCGAAGTTAATCTTGCGTCCAGATGGATCCTCTATTTGGATTAATATACCCGATGGTCAGGATCCAAATAAATTCGTTGAAAAGTTTTATCCAGGCTCCATTATTCACGGATCTCAAGACAAGGAAATACTGAAAAATCCAAATTTAATCCCCTTTTTGCCCCAGCCAAAGGATCCACCAACACAAACCTTCTCCAATAGCCAATTCTGGTCTGCTTCAGACTTTGCTGATATTGTGCTTGGAATTGCTGGATTTTTTTATGAGCCCTTGGATTGGGCATTGACTCTAAATGAAATCAAGAAAGACCCAACCAATTATTGGAACTATTTAGGTTTTATTCCCGGCCTTTCCATCGGAATGGTCAAGGGTTGCAAAAAAATTAAAGGAACAGTTGATAACCTAGAAACTATGGTTCTTGGTTTTCCTTTCAAAGGACCAAATGCGCCTGCGCAAGCGTACAAGCACTTACAAAAGTATCATGGAATTGACCCTACTGTTGCCAGCAATCGACTACACAAAATCAAACAAAAGGCTGGACTTGGGGCCGCTGACGATGTAATTATTGGAAAGACTGGAGATATCTATAATGCAAAGACTGGAGAACGGCTAGGAAGTTTGACTGACAAAACTTTAGGCCAAAAGGATTAACACACATGGTTCCGGAAAGCCCTAACGCCAAATACGACCATATTTATGCGATCATCCGTTTGGAAAGGGATGTTATTACAGGTGAATTACTTGACAGGAATTTGGTGACCATCAAAAAGCTAGTGCGTTCAAGGGAAAATGCAGAACAAGAGGTCGACCGGCTTAATAAACTTAATTCCGACAAAGGCTGTGATTATTACTTTCAAATCACACGATTGGAAAGGGAGCCAAAGGAGCAGATTGAGAAATCGAATTAAGTGGAATTTGGATTGTTGATGTATCAGTTCTTGGCTTTGTGATAGCATGGGCGGGATGGTCTAATGCAACTGGTGCAAGCAAGGGTTACAGTCAAAGATAATGACCACTGAGGAATCCAAGATGGCGCAGGTGGACCTTGCCTACGACAGTGTGGGTCGGCTTGGTTCCTTGACACGCACCGCCAATGGGGATCCATCCACCACCATCAGCACCAATTATGCTTTGGACCTTCTGGATAGAGTGACCTCCATCACGCACAGGTTCTCTCAGTTTTGCCCTCGATGCCAATGGCCAGTTGGTGAGCGTGACCGGCGCGCGCGCTGAGAATTATCAGTACGACCCAGTGGGCAACCGCAGCGCCACCATCACCGCCGCGGGCAACCTGCTTTTGAATGATGGCCAGTTCGCCTACACCTATGACCTGGAGGGAAACCGCAAGACGCGGACCCGAATTAGTGATGGCCAGGTGACGGAGTTCTTCTGGGATTACCGCAATCAGTTAACCAAGGCTTTGGTGAAGGATGCCAATGGGGTCCTCTTGAAGGAGTTGCGCTTTACCTACGATGTGGTGAATCGCCGGGTAGGGGTCTGGGTGGATGGGGATGGTGCAGGCCCCGCGGACCCGGATCAGGTCTGGACGGTCTATGATGGTGCCAACCCCTACATGGACTTCGATGGTGAGGGGCAGTTACAGGCAAGGTATCTTTCGGTTGGGATCGGTCAGGCAGATGGTGGATGCTTCGGGCGCTGTGCTGGACGATATAGCTTATGACAGTTTTGGCGGCATCCTGAGTGAGTCCAACCCGGTAGAGGGGGACAGGTTCAAATTCACCGGCAGGGAGTATTGCGAGGAGCTGGGGATTTATTATTACCGCGCAAG
>RFZJ01000224.1 GCA_009920765.1 Planctomycetota bacterium
ATAAGGTGTAATTAAATTGTTCTCGCAAGGCGAAAGCCACACCCTGGTTCTCCTTCTGATGGGTCTTCCATCCACCGGGATGAAGAACAGATCTCATCCGGCACGCTGATTGCATCCCCACCTCGCAATACACGATATTCGCCATTCTTTGGCCCTTTTGGATCTTTCATCGGTTTCGTGGGATAATCATCATGCCAATCTTTACACCATTCCTTTACATTTCCATGCATGTTGTATAGTCCAAATGCATTTGGTTTATATCTTCCTTTGGGGAAGCCACCGGTTTCCATTCCACCTATTTTTGAATACCTGTAATTTGCATCAAACGGGGTAAGTTCATTCCCAAAGCAATATGCAGTCTTTGTTCCGGCCCTACATGCATACTCCCATTCTGCTTCCGTTGGCAATCGATAACCACCTTTTGTCATGGCATTAAGTTTCTGAATAAACTCTTGGCAATCATCCCAAGAAATTTCATCGATAGGTGACTTTGACCCTGCATTACCGCTTTTATAATCGGATGAGTTATTTCCCATAACCTGATCCCACTGTTCACGAGTTACGGCATCTTTGCCAATGTAATACGGCTTTGTCAGTGTTACCTCATGATGAGATCCCATCATGAACGTGCCTGCGGGAATTAACATCATCTCCAACTTTATTCCATTACCGAGATCTTCCTCGTCCTTCCATGGTTTTTTAAGCGTTTTGCCTCTTTCCTCACATTCCTTTTCGATCCTTGCAATATCTGCATCTCGTTCAGTCAACCAACAATCACTGAAATTCAATGGTTCATACTCGACACCTTCAAATGAGCCATCTGCAACTTCTTTCCAATACTTCGATAAAACTTTCAGATGTATCCCGCCTTTTTTTTGCAATTTTAATAGTTTTTTTAAATCCTCTGGCAAAAGTGCCAAAACCTCCAACATTGCCAATTCCGATTTGATTGGAAAATAATCATCAGGATCACAATCAAATTCTGGCATTTCAAGTAAGCCAACATCATAACCATCTTCACCAAAAACCCCCTTCAGGAACATCGAAGGAGTGGGAACACCATCTTCAATTCCACAACCCTTTAATAACTCTTCAAACAGCCAATGTTTTTCCTGTGCCGCTTTCAATAAAACCCTAGCCAGTTCCCATTGCCCGTTTGCAAACATGAGTAACAATCTTTTTGCCTCCTTTTTCTTTTCCGCTCTGCTTAAATCTTTCTCCATGCTTGCTGACTTGGTTTCCCTCCCTGCCGCTGGGCTTAGAACTATTGCTACTTTCTCTTTCTTTACCTCTTTGGTTGTTACCTGACCAGCTACTTCAGTCATCGCCAAACGAAACCCAAGACCTGCGTGGGTAAATTCCGGATGATTGTAGTTTCGGCGGGATGAACGAGTGCCTGATATATCATCTTCTACGAGGCTGAAAAAAGACCCACCTCGCAACACTCGACCATAAGGCTGATTGAATATCTGGTTTCGCCCGTCTTTCGGCCCCTGCGGATCTTTCTCCGCTTCCGCTGAGTAATTCCCATACCAATCTTTACACCATTCCCAAACATTTCCATGCATATCGTAAAGCCCAAACGCATTAGGCTTGTAACTACCTACTGGCATTGGTTCCCCTATTTTTGAATCATAATAATTGGCATCCTTAGGGCTGATTTTATTTCCAAATGAATGAGTGGTACTAGTTCCCGCTCTACATGCATATTCCCACTCCGCTTCTGTTGGTAATCGGTAATTACCTTTTGTACTGGTATTCAACTTCTCAATAAACTCTTGGCAATCTTCCCATGAGACACACGTTACTGGCAACTTGGCTCCCTTCGTCTCACTTGGGTTATTACCCATCACCGCTTCCCACTGCTCCTGCGTCACTGCATATTTACCCATGTAAAAAGGTTTTGTTAGTGTTACTTCATGCTGCGTTTCACTGCTACCTCGGCCATTTTCAGACGCTGGGGATCCCATCATAAACCTCCCCGCAGGGATTAATACCATCTCCAACTTTACACCTTTTCCCAGATCTTCCTCTAGCAACTTCGCCTTCTTTTCAACTTTACTTAACCCTTTCCCCATGCCTCCTGCACTGGTCTTCTTCACTGCTGCTGGTAACTTTGCTGCTGGCTTTATTGCTTTAACTGCTTTGCCACCAACTTCCACATACCCTTTGCCCGTCTTTTCTTTGATCAGCTTTTCCATCTCGGCTTTGGC
>RFZJ01000225.1 GCA_009920765.1 Planctomycetota bacterium
TCCCCACCAAGACGATGCAATTCTTTCCAATTTATTTAGCGATACCAATTTTCCATTTCGCTCCACTGAATTATTTTTCGGATCTAAGTAACCAATAAATTCTTCGGAACCATAAAAAAGAATCCAACTTCCCTGATAACCAACAGGGACTCTTCCATCCTTAATATTTCCTAAATTAATTTTTGCCAACCCACTTGGATCAGTCCCATCGCCCGGCGCATTACCCACATAGCGGTACAAATTCGGATCCCCGGCTTCAAAACCGATGGGATCCTGACTGATGAATCTTCCCGAGCCAGGGTCGTACCATCTTGCGCGGTAATAATAAATCCCCAGCTCCTCGCAATACTCCCTGCCGGTGAATTTATAGATATGGGTGATGGCGTTTACCCTAATGTCGAAGCAATCGATTCATGGTTTCTGTGTGACCATGCTCAAGTCTCTAACGCGACCCTCCTCTTTAAAAAAAACCTACACTTCAAGTTCCATAATATCAAAATAGTCTGGATTTAAAAAAGGCTCAAGTTTTGAAAAAGCACCAGGCGAAAACAGCAAGCCAAATCCGTCTCCGACTATTGAATATTTTTCTAGCATTTTTTCAGAATAATAGCTGATTTTAGGACCAAAATCATTGGCAGGATCCGGCACATTAATTTTCTTGGCTTCCGGAAACTCCTCTTTTGCCATCTTTCCGTCGTTTGCATAGACAATCTCGAATCTGGGAAAATGAAGAAGTTCTAATTCCCGTCTGGCTGGCCAAATTTCAAAAATATTATCAAATCGAAATTTATAAGGATTATTCTTGACATCGGACCTTTCGTAAAAAGAATAATCCCCGACTTCATAAGGAAAATAAATGATTTTTTTAGGTAATACATGTCCAAATTTCAAGCCGGGCAATTCTTTTGTAAGTTCCATAACTTTTCGGGAAACAATGAGTGCGCCCACTGGAAAAGCAACTTCGGGAAAATTGTAACCATTGCAAGTGTAAAAAATTGGGTCAGACAAATCGTCATCATACGCATGGCTATTATATAAACCATGTTTGTTTCCAGGCCGATGAAGTTCCCCGTGAAACATGGTGGTGTGAAGCGCGCTTATCCGCTCTGGTATATAGGTGAATTTTCTTGCAAAAGGAACTTTCATCTTGTCAATCCTTATGGGTTCGGCAATCTTGGGATGGCATCGTAGATTTCAGGATCGTACTCATCCAGGTCTGGAATAAAATCTCCAAAAATAAATTCGGTAAAACCTTTCCCAGTTCCAAATACAGGTATGGCATCTAGGGTGGTGTTAGCTATTCCATTAGCCCACCCTTTGTTATAAATATCGCTGGGGAGAAACAATAAAGCAATTCCTGAACCAATTCCTGGAATCATTTTCCCCCTTTTCAAAAGAAACACGGTGCGGCCAACTGCTGAACTTGCTTTTGCGCATTTGGTTGCAATTTTTGCAATTGCTTTTTGGCTAAATGAGGTGGTGGCTTTTTGGCCTGTAAGGAAAATAATTTTGTATTTTTTCATACCTTTCATTTCCTCCAAGTGATCTAAAATCATCTTTTCTGTTACTTTTATTTTGTTTATTTCTTGGATTTCAAACCAGTCCTTCCAATCCTTGTTCCACCCCAAATCGTGGATTCCTCCTTTTCCAATATGATATTTTCCCTGCAACCGCCAACCGAACTCAGCACTGTTAATATCGATTGTTAGACCGTGTTTTTTTAATCGCTCAGGTTTAAAAACTTCATGAGGCAGCATATGATGCCAGTGCCAT
Organism: Planctomycetota bacterium; assembly: GCA_009920765.1. Taxonomy (GTDB): domain Bacteria; phylum Planctomycetota; class Planctomycetia; order Gemmatales; family Gemmataceae; genus UBA969. The sequence goes on from RFZJ01000225.1 coordinate 1,774, forward strand.
AACCATTTTCCAGTATTCTCCCAAAATTCACTGGCCAACCCCTCCGGATCTGTCCCATCCCCCGGGGCATTGCCCACATATCTGTACAGATTGGGGTCCCCGGCACTGAAACCAATAGGGTCCTGGCTGATGAACCTGCCCGCGGCGGGGTCGTACCACCGGGCGCGGTAGTAATAAATCCCTAGCTCCTCGCAATACTCCCGCCCGGTGAATTTGAACCTGTCCCCCTCTGCCGGGTTAGACTCACTCAGGATGCCGCCAAAACTGTCATAACCTATATCGTCCAGCACAGTGCCCGCAGCATCCACAATCTGCCGGACCGAACCCAGCCGATCCGCCAAAAACCACTGGGGGTCTTCCCCTGTGCTGATCCTAGCGAAGAGTTCATCAATCCCCGGGCCGTAAAGATACCTTGCCTGTAACTGCCCCTCACCATC
>RFZJ01000226.1 GCA_009920765.1 Planctomycetota bacterium
CATTTAGGGGTAAGAAGGGCAGCAATTTTGAAGGTGGAGTAAGAGAGCCTTGTATTATGCGCTGGCCAGGGAAAATTCCAGCAGGCACCCAATGCAGCCAGATTGCAGGCAATATCGATGTGCTGCCAACGCTTGCTTCAATAGCAGGGGCCAAGTTGGATCCAAGGCAAATTATTGATGGCAGGGATATTTCCATTTTGATGTTCGATGACAAGGCGGGACCTGTTCGAGATGTACATCTTTATTGCACAGCCAATCTTGCGAATCCGGTTCAAGCCATAAGGGTTGGCGAGTGGAAATTATTTCTTCCAGCTTCGGATGAAGGTGGCGCTGCAAAGAAGAAGAAAGAGAAAGGAAACGCAGCAGAAGCGAACATGCTTTTTAATCTTGAAAAGGATCCTGGAGAAACAACGAATGTGTTTGATAAAAATCCTGAAATAGTTGAGAAGCTTCGTAAGGAAGCCCGCACCCGAATCAGCGAAATACTTGCCAATCGCAGGCCCGCAGGCGGTGCAGTCAGTTCAAAATAAAAAAGAGGGGCGGTTAATTCCCCTCTTTCTACTTCCTGGTACTGCTAGGTTTATTTATCAGTTCTGAAAGGTGCTGCAGGTATTCCAGCGCCATTGAACAAAGTTGCAATCGGATTGTCCGCCCAGGCGAAACGTACCATCATGGGTGAATTAATATCCGGGTTTGAAACGACTACCGTTTCGCCTTCAATCCGAGCCTTTGCAAACTTCCATTTCTTATCCGCACCAGCAATCGCAAAGCCCTTTAGCTCGGGGCTTGAGGATTTAAGCCCGCCATTGGTGTTGGTGAAGCGAATGATAACTTCATTGCCTTTGATCTCATGCGAGGCGAAAAGCGGTCCGGAAGAAGCAACCTTTTCTTGATTGTAAGCTTTAGCCAACGCCCACATGGCAAGCCTTTTGCCTACATTCTGCTTGTCTTTGGGATGAATATCATTGGCTTCGCCAACATCGGTGGTGATTGCCATTCCTGTATTGGGCAGTTTCAAGGTTTTGGCCATTTCTTCCCTAACGGTAACCCAGCCGGATTCTTCAACCGGCTCGGTTTGAAGTTTGTGGAAGTTAGGAAGTTGGACCCATGCGAAATAAAAATCGCCTTGTCCCCATCGGGAGCGCCAGTCGTTGATCAAGGTTGCAAGTTGCAAGCCATAAACTTCAGCATTGCCTTTGCCTGCATTGGCTTTGCCAGCATTGCTTTCGCCCTGATACCAGATTGCGCCTTTGATTGCGTATGGGATGATGGGGCTGATTTTGCCATTAAAAAGGTTTCCTGGGTAATGGCTGTTGAGCCTTGGGGGGCTTAATTTCTGTGGGGCTCTTGGGATGGGCTTGCCTTCCTCTTTTGCTTTCTTGGCAGCGGCCTTGTGTTTTTCAATGTCAATTTTGTACTGTGCTTCGGCTTTTGCAAGATTGAAATCAGCGTCAGATTTTTGCCAGTGATCAAACAGGGGCTTAAGTTCCTTGAAATCTTTCTGGGCTTCCATGCTGGCCCAGGATTCAACTGGTGTACCACCGACGGAAGAGTTGATCAGGCCCACGGGCACCTTGAGAACCTGATGAAGTTCTCTGCCGAAGAAATAAGCGGTGCCTGAAAACCCACCGACGGTTTCCGGGGTGCATATCTCCCACTTGCCAGCACCAACAAACTGGGGCTGGGTTGCGACACCTGATGATTCTTTGAACATTCGCAGTTGGGGGAAGTTGGCAGCAGCCTTTTCTTTTTCGTAATCGAGACAGCGATTGACAGTCATCGCCATGTTGGATTGGCCCGACCCCAGCCAAACTTCGCCGATTAAAACATCCTTGATTGCGATCGTGTTTTTACCTTTAATTTCGAGGGTATGGGGCCCACCCGCAGAAAGTTTGTCGAGTTTGATTTTCCATTTGCCATCAGCGCCTGCTTTGGTGGTTTGCGATTGCGTTCCAATTTTTACAGTAACCTCCTCATTGGGGTCTGCCCAGCCCCATACAGGTGGTTATCAGATGAATTAAGTTATCAATTGCTACAAAACTGCGTTGATTATTGATAGCGCCAAGTGGCAAAGGGATCTGTTTTCTTAACCATTGAATCAGTTGGTTAAAGTTGCCTTTCACGCCGGGT
>RFZJ01000227.1 GCA_009920765.1 Planctomycetota bacterium
CTGGGGCTTTATTACTACCGGGCCCGGTGGTATGACCCTGCTGTAGGCAGGTTTATCAGTCAGGACCCTATTGGTTTTAGTGCCGGCGATCCCAATCTGTACAGGTATGTGGGTAATGCCCCGGGGGACGGGATTGATCCAAGTGGGTTGAAATGGTTTGATTGGTTACCATTTTCCCCTTTAATTACCTTGCCATATGAAACTTTTAATTATGTTTCCGAAAGCAATAAATCTGTTCTTCTTGAGATAAAGAGGCAAGACCTTCTTGATTATCAATTTGGAACAATTGAAAACAGAATAATAAAAGATAAAAGCCTTTGTTTAGAAACATTGTATCCCGGGTACGATGAGCAAGCCAAAATTGCGCAAGATCAAATAAAGTATCTAAGTCACTTTTATGTTGCGTTGGCAACAAGTATGACACCTTCGTCTCATTTTAATCCAGGTAGATTTGGGCATATATTTAAGGGAAATCATGCCCTACCTATGTCGGTTCAAGCGCAAAACACCTATATTAGGGCTTTTGAAACAATCGGTGGTAACTCAAAATACTTAAGAAAGGATGGGGTGTCTGCAAAAATATTAACCCAAGAGGCATACGATATAGGCATTCGAGCATATACAGCAAACCTTCCAAGTGGGAAACAAATCTGGGTGTTAGTTAATTCCGCTAACGGGGAAATTACTAATGCTGGGGTCAACCTGATTCCAAGGTGAGTTCAAATGTTCAAGGAAGCTGTTGAATTAGATTGTTGTTTTGCAAAAGCCTTGGAGAAACCAAACCCAAATGAGCTTTCTTTTTTATCAAAAAAAACAATTAACGCTTACAGGAATGCTATCGACACAAACGATAACGCCCGGGACGCTATCATCAATTTGGCATTCATTGAATGGCTTTGCACGGATCCCAGCACCTGCGGTTATTTAAATCTAACAGTAAGCGAATTAGCGCATTTAGAAAAGGATTCATTAAGCCTTCTGGAACATGGGATTGACCGATTTCCAGATGACCCGGAACCTCCTTTTTGGAGACGCTTTTTTCGTTATTTTTCTTATGGTGAATCATTTCCAGAAAATGAAGCGATCAGGCTTTTGCATTCCTATAAAGAAGGAGTTTTACCGTTCGTTTTGATGCTAGGTCTGCTCGACATAATAAAATACGGAAAATTCGGAAAAGATTTGTTGCCAACTTTGCTGAAAGAGAAGACGGCAAAAAACTGCTATATTGCAAATTATTATTATTTATACCAATTAAGGGGTGGTGGGGTCGAATAGGGTGAGGCGCGTATAGGTGACATTCTACTTTAATAAAGAAAAGTGCAAAGAATTGAACGAACACTGTGTGGATTTTCAAGCTTTTGTGGCGGCCTATGATGTGACAGCAATAAGAAAATTGTTATTTTATGTTGGCAAAACCAGAGGTTGCAGTCGATGGTGCTGATAGCGGAAGCGGGCAAGTCGGCGCGGGTGGACCTTACCTACGACAATGTGGGTCGGCTGGGTTCTTTATCCCGCACTTCCAACGGGGATCCAACCACCACCATTAACACCAACTTCACACTTGACCTTCTCGACCGAGTAACTTCCATCACGCATCAGAAGGTGGCGGGCGAGGATGTCACCACCCTATCCGTGTTCGGCTACAGTTTTGATGGGAATGGTCGGGTTGCCAGTTACACCGGCCCGGAAGGTTCCCTCAGTTTTGCCCTCGATGCCAATGGGCAGTTGTTAAGTGTCACGGGTTCAAGAACGGATAATTATTCCTTCGATGCTAATGGCAACCGCTCTTCCAACACCACCGCCGCGGGTAACCTGCTTTTGAATGATGGGAAGTACAGTTACACTTACGACCTCGAAGGGAACCAGAAGACCAAGACCCGAATTAGTGATGGCCAGGTGACGGAGTTCTTCTGGGATCATCGCAATCAATTGACCAAGGCTTTGGTGAAGGATGCCAATGGGGTCCTCTTAAAGGAATTGCGCTTCACTTACGATGTGGTGAATCGCCGTGCGGGGGTCTGGGTGGATGGGGATGGCGCAGGCCCTGCGGACCCGGATCAGGTCTGGACGGTCTATGATGGTGCCAACCCCTACATGGACTT
>RFZJ01000228.1 GCA_009920765.1 Planctomycetota bacterium
GCATTCCCCCGCCATTTCACCCTTACCCTTTTGGGGCGGTATCTTTCTGTTGCACTTTCCCTACCCTTAGGCAACACACTATTAAGTATGTTACTTCGGACGGTGGGAGTTACCCACCACCGTGTCCTATGGAGCCCGGACTTTCCTCTCCCACTTTTTTCAAAGCAGCAGCGACTATCCAGCCAGCTTGTGAATAATTCCAGTATACTGCTATTGGAGGATGGGTTATGCAAATTGCAAATTAAACCCCGATTTACTGGTAAAAGAGATGACCTCGAATCCATTTGAGCCTTCCTGGAAAAACCTTGATATCCCCGCCAACTCCAGAGGGGCAATCATTTCTATTGGAAACTTTGATGGCGTGCATGAAGGCCACAAAAACCTTATTTCTCAAATGAAAACCTTGGGAAAAACGATTTCCCAACCCCCACCTGCCGTAGTAGCTATAACTTTTTATCCTCATCCTCTTTTAATTTTAAAACCCGACATCAAGCTGAACTTTTTAAGCACACTGGAACAAAAGAAAAAACTTTTGCAGGAAGCTGGGGCGGATTTCGTTTCAGTGCTAAAAACCGATGATGGCCTACTTGACCTACATGCAGAAGAATTTTTTGAAAAAATAATCTTCGAAACCTTTAAAGCCCGGGGCATTGTTGAAGGACCCGATTTTCACTTTGGCAAAAATCGAGCGGGAAACATGAACTTGCTCAAGGATTTATGCATGAAGAGAAAAATCTTGAGCACAATTGCCACACCATTTCTGATCGATGACGAATTAGTATCCAGCAGCAGGGTTCGGAAATCCATCCAAACTGGGGATATGCCCCAGGCAAAAAAACTTCTCGGGCGAACTTATTCCATCAAAGGGAAAGTAGTTTCAGGCGCAAAAAGAGGCCGCACCATCGGTTTTCCAACTGCAAACCTCGAAAAAATTGAAACGCTTTTACCAATGAATGGCGTGTATGCAGCTTTTTGTTCAATTGGCAGTAAAACCCATGCAACAGCAGTAAACATAGGCTCCAATCCCACCTTTTCGGAGTCATCCCAAAAAGTTGAAGCGCATTTACTCGACTTCGATGGCGATTTGTATGATCAGGACATTGAAATTCATTTTTTAGAAAAAATTCGACCCGTCAAAACTTTTACAGATAAAAATTCTTTGATTCAGCAAATTGATCGGGATATCAAGCAAACCCGACTTCTTGCACTTGCAAATAAACCCGGATGTCCAAGTGTTCAATAATATTCCTAATTATTAAAAATATCGATCCCCATCAATGAAATGAGATGATTTATGGAACGTGATAATCTTCTAGAAGCCTGCAAAAAAGCCATATCAGAGCATGTTGAACCCGCCTTACAAATGAATGGGGGTAGAATAGAAGTGGCGGGTTTAGATGGAAAAATTTTGCAAGTTCGTTTGCTGGGAACTTGTGGATCCTGCCCAAGTTCGGTTAGGGCCGTCCTATTTGGGATCGAAGAGGAACTGCGTAAACATCTGCCTGAAATCGATTTTGTGGAGGCAATTCCTTAAAATATTCAATCTTTCTCTTTCCATTTTCACAACTAGCATGGTAAATTCTATAATACCTGCATAAACAACCTAGATTGTTTTAATGAGGGCCGGCTTTTAACTCTGTTTATTTCGTTGGTTTTTCGCGCCGGCGTTGCCAACATCATTAGTTTTTTTTGGAGAAATAGGTATCAACGAGCGTCCTAACCCCCCCCCAAATGCCCCCCAAGACCGGGGCCTCCGCATGAATGAACAAATACGCATCTCCCCAGTTCGTGTTATTGGTGCTAATGGTGAATTTGTTGGTGTAATTCCTACTTTTCAAGCACTAGAAATGGCGCGTGAAGCAGAATTAGATCTTGTCGAGGTTAATCCCAACGAAAGACCCCCCGTTTGTAAGATTCTTGATTACGGCAAGTTTCGTTATCAACAATCCTTAAAAAACAACAAAACCAAGGTACATCAGCAAAAAATCAAAGAATTGCGGGTTCGGCCTAAGACGGGTGACCACGATATTGAAACAAAAATCAATCAAGCTCGTAAGTTTTTAGAGCACAAAGACAAAGTACAGGTAAATGTGATATTCA
>RFZJ01000229.1 GCA_009920765.1 Planctomycetota bacterium
TGCAAGCTGGATCGATGTTGAAATCTGCAATGTTGTTATCAAGTGGTTTTTTATCTGCGATTACTCTCGCCTTGAAAGTTTTCCCATCAAGGGAATCTTCTGTGATTTCCCAGATATGATTATGGCCCTTCATTTGGCAAAGTTCATCCTGATAATGAACCAAATAGCCACGGGGATGGTTTTCATCTGCGTTAAAAAAAAGGTTCACTCTTTCGCCAGGAAGTAAATCTGCTGGGCTTGCACCATAAACCAGATACCTATAAGTGGTGGCCCAAGGCAGGACCTTGGTCTTGATGATTTCATCCGAAGATTCACGGGTAACATTTGCGATCATGGTTTCAGGATCAAACGATTTCCAGATATACCAACCCCGGGTGGTGCCGATACCCCCCGGAACACCAAACTTGCGCGGATGGATGATAGAAGCCGCACCTTCGGGTGAAATTGGAATCTTCTTCAAGCTTTTATTTTCAACACCAGGATGACCCTTGAACCCCTGAATACCAACCTTGGCATGAAAGATTCCATCCGGGCCACCCGTACTACAGAAAATCTCATCGTGGTTGGGGCCGCCAAAAGCAATGTTGCTGACCACTTGGGCTGGGATATCAATATGACCAAGCACTTTCTTTTCAGGTGAAAGAACGAGGATACGACCTTGCTTGGTTTCAGGGCGTTGAAAATCAGCAACCCACAAATTACCCTGGTTATCGAAGGCGCACCCATCGCCACCACTGCCGCCAAGATCGTAAAAAAGTTCAGGTTCCTTAAAAGTCTTTCCATCCTCGGGAATCATGTATCGCAGGATTTTCTTGGATTGCGATTCAATCAGATAAAGGAACTTGCTTTGCGGATCAACATCCAGGCCATTGGGAAAAGCCAGGCCTGTTGCAATTTTGGTAACTTCTCCCTTGGGAGTTAATCTGAAAATATTACCCACGGGTTTTTGCAGAGATGAACCGGATGGGTCGGTCCAATAAATATTACCCTTGGCATCAAGGGTGAGATCATTAAGGCTGTTAAGGGGTTTGTTTTCGAAGGAATCTGCAAGAACATTAAGCGAACCATCAGGGGCATAATCAAGGATGGCCTTATGTTTGTTATCGCAAATTAAGAGATGGCCTTTTGCGTTAAGAACAGTACCAGCAGGATTGATATCGAGAAATTTTTCGACTTTGCCTTCCTTATTTACCCGCAGCAATGATCCACTGCAGAAGAAAAGTTCACCATTCCTCCAAGTAGGGCCTTCAGAATAGCCAGGCGCTTTTGCATATTGGGTTGGTTTGATTTCTTGAAGTTTGGAATAATCGGCCTGCCCGATGATGCCAAGGAAAACAAAAGCTGTAAGGATGTAATTGCTGATCATGGGATCTTCTTTCAAGAGAACCAATTGCAAAGATTCATTGCGGACTTGCAGGCTGATCTTCGGGTGGGGTGGTAGTTTTAGTAAAACCAAGGAGTTTATAAATCGTGCCACCCAAAAAAACAAATACAAACAGGATAATTTTCCATCCTTTGACAAGAAACGCAAGGATAAGTGCAAAAAAGCCCAACTTCTTGGCTGCAATCCCTGCAATGAGTGCAGCCAATCCATACTCTGCAACCTTATCAACTCCGGGTTGATAATCCTCATAGCGCTTTCCCGGATTGTAGGTGATGTTAGAGGCAGCACTCTTGGCAAATTGTTTGATTTTGGAATTATCCACGCTGCCCAGAGCCACCATCCGAAGCAAGGTATCCCTTCCCAGCATATTCTGGTTGTAATTAATCGATGCCCCGCTGTCAAAATCGATAGTATTGATGGACCACACAAGAAGACGCTTTGACTGATCATAATAAGGAGGCTCATCCCACCCTACGACCTTCAATTCTCCTTGACTTTTGTTTTTGCGTTCAACATTGGCAGCTTCGGTTCTTGAGCGAATGGATTCAAGAATAGCATTAGCATCCAACTTGTTGGCATCCGCATCAAGGATATGACCAGACGGGGATGATTCAAGAACAATCATGATACCCAGGTTCCATTTCTCTTTAGACCCCGCAACGATCATTCCTAAAACTTCGCCTGAA
>RFZJ01000230.1 GCA_009920765.1 Planctomycetota bacterium
TCTGCGTTTACTTTTTACATTCCCGTAACTTCCATCAAGGCGATTTCGTTTTTGAATGGGAAGTTTGGCATCGAAAAGTAAGTCCCTCTCATGGTTTTTAAATTTGGAGTTTCTGGGATGCTGCGCTCTTTTCATTTTTTATTTCTATTCATTATCGTTCCTTCTTTTTCATGGGCACAAGGAACCCCAGAAGATTTTGAACGCGCAGCTTCTTTCGATAAACGATTCCTAAATCTTGTCCAACAAGAAACTATCGAACCCCAACCCATTGGGAACCAAGGGAACTTCTGGTTCAAATCCCCTGATGATAAAGGCATCAAAACCTTCTTCCTTGTCAACCCATCCAAAAAAGAAAAAACGCCCCTCTTCGATCATGATCTTTTACGCAAATCATTGCTGGAACTCAAAGCCCCCGCTGAACCAACCAAAAAACTTGATCTTGAACAATTAAAAGTAGATGAAACTTCAGGCAAGCTTTTGTTCTTTCTTCAAGGCCAGGCATATGAAGCCACCATTAAACCTTGGGAATTAAAAAAGATTACCAAAGAAATGGAAGTGCTTGCACCCATCCAAACCATCCCCAAGACCAGCAGCAAACAAGGTACCGAAACCAACCTCACCTTCGAAAACAAACTCACTGAATCGATCGAATTATTCTGGCTCTCTACTGCGGGCGCAAAAGTTTCCTACGGTAAAATCAAACCTGGCGAAAAACACTCGCAACATACCTTCGAACATCACATTTGGATTATTCAAGATTCCACGGGCAAACTTCATTCCGCTTACAAGGCGCAAGCCGATAAAGCTATCGTTCGTATCACCAAAAATACTCCAGCACCACAACCACAAAAAAACCAGGATCGCAAACCAAGCAGGCCCGCTAACACTTCCCCCGATGGCAATTGGCAAATCATTTTCCGCGATTCCAACATCTTTATCAAAGGCCTTAACCCGCCCAAGGATGAAATCAAAATCACCACCGATGGCTCTGCTAAAAATGGTTACAAGGCCGCCATTCATTGGGCCCCAGATTCCTCTGCCTTCGTGGCTTTCAAAACATCACAAGGCGATGGCAGAATCATCAACCTCATCGAATCCACCCCAAAAGACCAACTCCAACCAAGACTTATTTCCTTCAACTACGATAAGCCAGGCGACAAACTTGATCAGCACTTCCCCCACTTGTTTGACATCAAGACCTTGAAGGAAATCCCACTCGACCAATCTCTTTTCAACAACCCCTGGAGCATCAACAATCTTCGCTGGAAAGCAGACTCCTCCCGCTTCACCTTCCTTTACAATCAACGAGGACACCAAGTTCTTAGAGTCGTCGCAATCGATTCTAAATCCGGTTCAGCCTCCACCCTCATCGAAGAAGTCTCCAAAACCTTTGTCGATTACAATCACAAAACCTACTTTCATTGGCTTAAGAATGATTCTGACTTTATCTGGATGTCTGAACGCGATGGTTGGAACCATCTTTATCTGATCGATGGCGCAAAAGGTGGTATCAAAAAACAACTCACCAAGGGTGAGTGGGTCGTTCGTAATGTCGAGCGCATCGACGAAGATAAAAAACAAATCCTCCTTAAAGTGCTAGGCATACACTCAAATATGGATCCTTACTTTTCCCACTTCGCAATGCTTGACCTCGAAACCAACCAACTAACAAAACTTACCGGCTCGCAAGGTACCCATCGTAACCTGATTCCGATTAGCTTAGATTATTTTCTCACTACATGGTCTCGCATTGATCAAGCGCCCATAACTGAACTACGCAATCTTAAAACAGGTGCTTTGATTATGACTCTTCACACCACTGATGATTCAAAACTGAAAGCCGCAGGATGGCCCACCCCAATCCCCTTTACCGCCAAGGGTAGGGATGGCAAAACCGATATCTTTGGCATCGTGCTCAAGCCCTCGAACTTCGACCCCAATAAAAAATATCCGGTCATCGAACAGATTTACGCAGGTCCTCATGATTTTCATGTACCCAAAGATTTTCGCATCTCCTCAAGGGCCCAAGCCATGGCTGAACTTGGCTTTATCATTGTGCAAATTGATGG
>RFZJ01000024.1 GCA_009920765.1 Planctomycetota bacterium
ATGTGGGAAGGGCCACCGGCCAACCAGACATTGACAATCGATGTATTTGCAAATCAATTTCCAATCACCATTAGAATCATGATATTATTATGGAGTGAAGGCGTGTTACAGATGTGGTCAAAAAGATTGCCTAGCTTTAGATCCATTTCGTTTATGATGGCACTATAGCAAGCCCCACGCATGCCCCCAATCTAGGTTGTGTTTTCTAGTTACAGCGTTTGTCATTGTTGAACTTTATCGTAGCCCGTTTATAAGTTGCTAATTAAGGAGTTGTTATTATGATGATTCGAATATTCATCACGTTTATTTTTCTTGTTTGCTGCGTCTTTGCTGCTAATCCCACCGATAGCGAGCGACTTTCCGCTAGCTTTACTACTTGGAAGATGGTTAAAGAGTCGTGCGGTGGCAACTATAGTTATAAGGTTATCCGTTCCAGTTTTACCGGCTACCAAGACGAGACGGTTGTGGTGGTGAAAGCAAATAAAGTAGCGGAGCGACGGTTCGATGTAGCAGATGCCCCGAGGCCTGGTGAGCCAAGGATGCTTAAGAATAAGTGGGTAGAAACCGAAGATGGAATTGGCAAGCATGAGGGTGCTGCCGAGCCAAAGACTCTGGACGAAATGTACTCCATTGCAAAGCAGATCGTTGAAGCGGAAATCCCTGCGAACCATGTTCGTAGCTTGGCTCTTGATAAACAAGGACTGCTTCAGCATTGTTTCACCCGCGATACTCGCATTGCAGATGGTGGTCCAATCAAGGGTATCACAACTATCTACTTGACACTCGGAAAGAAATAATGATGGCTTAGAGCTTAATCAGGCGTTTTGCCTAAACCTCTCATTGATTCTTGCAATTTATCGTCTCAACATTTGTGGTGGCTAAGTTATGGTTTTAAATGATGCTGGTATGAAAGGCATTGGGTTGCGTTTATCTTGTGTTTAACTTTACATGACCATTATCCGCAGGCATTGATTTGTTCCATTCGAGTAATGCCTTGGTAAGGTTATTGACCCTGTTAGGATGCTTGGCCGCAAGATTTACAGTTTCAGCACGATCTAAAGAGAGATTATAAAGTTGGGGCAGGCTGCCATCGTATTCACAAAGCAATTTCCAGTCACCCTCACGAATGCAAAGGTCGGGCAATCGTTCTTTAGAAGGTGGCATGGTTTTTCGGTCTGGTGGCCTACGCCACATTATTGGGTTGATTCGAGAACCGTTATTTATACCAAGCAAGATAGGTGCAAGGTTTTCGCCATCAAATTTGATATTTGCGGGAACGGGAACTTTTGCAAGGTTGATTAGCGAAGGTACGAGATCAAAAGCTGCAAAAACAGAGGTTTCATTGTGCATGCCCATCTTTTCTTTTTCCATTAATCCGGGTGCCCAGACGATTAATGGCGAACGAGTGCCGCCCTCGTATAGAGTTCCTTTGGTGCCTCGAAATGGCCCTGCACTGCCTGCCCCAGGTTCAGGCCCATTGTCTGAACATATGAGGATGATCGTGTTGTCGGACAAGGCGGGCGTGTTGCGGATGTGATCAAAAAGTTTGCCAAGCTGCCTATCCATTTCTTTCAATACTGCAAGATACATTCCCCGCTTACCCTCTACCCATTTTTCAACAGGTGGCCAGAATGGGCTGTGGACGTCATCGGGCCAGAGGTTGATGTAAAAAGGTTTTTTGTCTTTGGAGGCTTGGTCAATAAACGGTATGGCAGCAGACACAAAGCCGCTGGTGATTTCAGAGCGCTGCATCCAGATTACTGGTTTACCAAGCCTTTCAGCATCAGCCCAAATGCGCCCTGGTTTATTTTCGCCCGGCTTCATGGTAAGCGGAAGAATCTTTTTTCCCATGCCTTCAAAATTGGTAAGTGAATCATCAAATCCGTACTCGGAAATGGGCGGGGCATTATCTACATCTCGCTGGCCACCAAGATGCCACTTACCAAAATGCCCCGTGGAATATCCATTCTGCTGAAGGATGCGGGCAAGGGTCGGGGCTTTGGGATCAAGCCAGTTGGCAATTCCTCGCCTTTCATTATCAGCACGATTATTCAAAAAAGAGTTTATCTTCCAGCGGTATGGATATTGGCCGGTAACCAAAGCGCAACGCGAAGGAGAGCAAATAGGTGAGTTGACGTAAAACTGCGAGAAACGGATTCCTTCTTTTGCAAGCTGATCCACATTTGGAGTTTGTACTTCCTTGTTACCAAAACATGAAAAGTCGCCCCAACCCATGTCATCAATGAATATCATGATGATATTGGGGCTTGCCATAACTGTGGAAACAGGGTTGAAAAAGACAAGCAAAAATAAAACAACATTAAGTAAAATTTTCATGCTGGTAATAATCCTTGCTGCTATTTCTCATTCACCATCTGCCCCCAGCATAGGGTATTGATTGCTTATAATCAAAAGGTTCCTGTTGGATCGCATTACATAGCCTGTTGCTATAAATCGGAATGCTCAAGGCACTCTGGGATTTTCTGTTGCATGTTTAACTACCTGTGGGAACGCATCGGTATATGGCCACGCTATTGGATGCTATGTTCTCGGTAAAATTCGCAATTGTGCTTCCGGCAACAAAATTCCTGACAGCGGAATAAGCACTTGCAGTGTAATTGGCTGTGGGGACTTTTCGATAATCATTATATCTGAATAGAGAATACGACTTACCTATAGTCAGACCATTGACGCTTACAGAAGCGCTCAAGGTTGATGGAGTGGCTCCGGCAATGACATTAGGCTCTGTCCAATTGCCCAAGGTGATACTAACAGGAAGGGCCCTTAAAGAAGTATCCTGAATTCCGGTCACGGCACAGCCATAACAGATTTTGGTGGGAATGCAAAAGGGATATTTTGCACCATTGACAAGCATGGACCGGATATCGTTGAGAGTTGATGCAGTCCGAATACAAACGTCGCTGCTGAAGCAGTCATTGAAGTAAAGCTGGTCGGTTGAAATATAAGTTGTGTAACTTGAAGAGGTGAAACCATTTGCAAGCATGATGTGATCGTAATCTGGGTCGCTCAATCCCTTGACAAAAGATGTTATAAGCACGGGATGCAGTAGTTTGAGATGTTGCTTGATCCAGCCGAAATAAGTTTGGAATTGAGGAGATGCATACCCATTGTAATTAAATTCAGTGGAGTTTAGTTTTAAAGCGCTCAAAACTCTTTGGGCGTTTACTGCCACAAGCAATTGGCTTTGTTGATTGGTGTTTATAATGGCCCTACAAACATACTGGGAAACATAAGTTCCAAAATAAAGTGCTGCCTGTTGGACCGAGCATTCTCCACAATAGCCATTCCTCTCATCCCATTGTCTTCTGGGGGCTATCGGCATTCTGATCGTGGTGGAAGAAGTCTGTGCATCTGCCATCCCTGCATAGTTTAAACCCAAGGTTGTAACTGCTGATGCGCTTAAAAAATTTCGACGAGCCTGCAATGCTACAATATTCATGATTTACCTTTTTGTTTTGGATTGAAGTAGCGAGAGAAATTACAGTTTTTACAACCTAGGTCACAAAAATGGTGGAAGCAAATAATTCGAGGAATAATTTTAAAGAATTAGCATAAAATGGTGTTTTGTATGGGCAAATATAGTTTATAAATTAATTTCTTAATCTCATTCTTTGAAGTATATTGTACCCGTCATAAAACCTTAAAAGCTTTCAGGCAAAGTTGTATCCATCCTTTTGATGTAATGAACCAGGTATTACAAAAATGAAGAATCTTATGATGATAATTGCCTTCTTATGCTTGGCCAATCAGTCAATTTTGGCTAAAGAGGGGTTACCAAATGTGATATTCATCATGGCGGATGATCTTGGATGGAAGGATCTTGGCTGCCAAGGAAGCACATACCACAAAACACCTAACATTGATAAGCTTGCCAGCAGGTCTGTTCGGTTTACCAATTATTATACAGCCAGTCCTCTTTGCTCACCCACCAGGTCAAGCATTATCGCAGGGTTGTATCCAGCCCGCACAGGTATTACTGCACCAGCCTGCCACCTTCCTGTGATTCAATTGGAAAAGAAACTTGCAAAGGGAAATCCCAATCAGAAAGTACTTAATGCTGAAAGCCTTACCAGACTGAAAACAGAATACACCACCCTTGCGCAGGTTTTTCAAGGTGCAGGTTATTCAACTGCACACTTTGGCAAATGGCACCTTGGTCATGGTAAGGGTTATGAACCGAAAGACCGGGGTTTTGAAGTTGATATTCCTCATACTCCCAGTGCCGCAGGACCTGCCGGGGGCTACCTTGCACCTTGGAAATTCGTGAAAGATCCCAGCATCAAGGGGACTTGTGGCGAGCACATCGATTCCTGGATGGCGGATCAAGCTGGTAGGTTCATCATGGATAATAAGGAAAAGCCCTTCTATTTGAATTTCTGGCTTTACTCGGTTCATGGCCCGTGGAACGCCCGTGTAGAAGATATTGAATATTTCAAGAAAACAATCAATTCCGATTCTCTCCAGCGTAATCCACTTTATGCAGCCATGATCAAGGGTATGGATGATGCTGTTGGTAGATTACTGGATTCGTTGGAGAAATCCGGAGTGTCAAATAACACCATCATTATCTTCACTTCAGATAATGGGGGTTATGCCTATCCCCCGCGGGCTACAGACCCAAAAGGTTACGAGGAAATTCCAGCAACCAGCAATCTCCCACTAAGAAGTGGTAAAGCTTCCAACTACGAGGGAGGAACCAGGGTTCCTTGTATTGTTTGTTGGCCGGGTAAAATCAAGCCCTCTGTTAACGAAGCTATTTTCAGCAGTGTGGATTGGTTTCCAACATTGACAGCCATGGCAGGCTTGAAGCCAGCAAACCTACCCAAATTGGATGGTATGAATCAAGCCCCTGCCATTCTTGAAGGCAAGTCTGTCCGTGATACTGCGTATGTTCATTTTCCCCATGGTGGCGGAAATCAGGAAATCGAGAAGCCGGGTTTCTGGCCCGCTACCTGGGTAAGGCATCGTGACTGGAAGCTCATTCGCTTTTATGGAAAAAACAATGATAACTCTGATTTATACGAACTTTACAATTTGAAGGATGACCAAAGCGAGACAAAAAACTTGGCTGCCTCCAAACCTGAATTAGTGCAGGAACTAAAACAGAAGATAGATTCATTCCTTAAAGAGACTGATGCGGTGATTCCAAAAATCAATCCTGTCTGGAAAGGCTCTTCAAAGCCTTCTGCCCCGGCAGCAAACACAACATGGAACACAAGCAAGGACGCCACAATGGAAATCCAGGAAGGTCGCATGAAATTGACAAGCAAGGGGGGCGACCCATTTGTTTTCACCCGGGATATAAAATCAGGAAACGGCCCTTTTGTTGTAAGCTTTCGCATGAAATCCAACAGTAAGGGTAACTGCCAAATTTTCTGGATGACCGAAGAAGAAAAAACTTTTTTCCGTGATCGATCCGTTGTCATCAAGCCTGAGCATGACAATCAATGGCATGGTTATGAATTAAAATTCCCAGTGGAAAAAGCCTTGGCAGGCTTTCGTATTGATCCATCAAATGCACCAGGTGAGATTTTAATCGAGAATCTTCGAATTATAGGAAATGATGGCGCTGTTCTCGCAGAATGGTTCGCACCTTCAAAATAAACTTATGATTGATTGTAATTTTTATCGTTCTTGAAACGAGGGCATCATGACCTTAAAGAACATCTCCCGCCGGGATTGGATATTATCCCAAACTACTGGTGCAGCTATTTATTCCTTGGGGGCTTTTCCGGGTATTGCCTCCACTTTACCGAAAAACCGTAGGGTTCTTTATAACTTCGATGGCGATTCATGCCTTTCCACAAAGGCCAACGGCAAGGGGCCTGTTGCCATTACTGTTGAGGATGTAAAACAACTGGTCAAGGAGGTTGCATATGAGGGCAGCAGGGTTGACACGATTTTGATATGCGTTAATGCCCAGGTGATGTACTATCCCACGAAAATTGGAACCATGCGGGGCACTCTTTCCACCACTGAAGAACGCAGAAAATGGCCTGCTTCTGAAAAAAGAAGATTCGAAAACCTAAAGTCATTCTTTGACAACGGGATTGATCCTTATGCAATTATTCTTGCCGAAGCCAAAAAGCTGGGCCGCGAAGCCTTGCTTACCTTCCGCATGAATGATGATCATGGTGATGATTTTCTGCGAACTCAATTTCAGGTCAATCATCCTGATTATCGACTTGGCAACGAAAGATATCGAGGTAAGGGAGCACTGGATTTCGGTATAAATGAAGTCCGTTTACATATATTCAATTTGATTGAGGAAGCTACCAGAAGGTACGAATGTGATGGCATCGAGCTTGACTTTAATCGGTTCCCGACTTTCTTCAAGGATGGTACTACTGCCCAGCGTTGCGAAAAAATGAACACTTTGGTCGAGATGATCCGTAAGATGCTTGACAAGGTTGCGAATGAGAGAAAGCGTAAACTGGTGTTATCTGTTCGTCCACCCTCCAATTATGGTCGGGTACCACCAACTCCAGATACAGCAAAACTTATTGGATGCGATGTGCCAACCTGGGTTGAAAGCGGCTGGGTTGATTTTGTCGCAGTATCAGAATTTTTTCAAGAACGAGGTGATCTTCCAATTGCACTTTGGAAAAAAGCCATTAGCAGAGTTCCCGTTTATGGAGGAATCGAATGCAGAAAAGCGGGAGCCCCTAAAAATCTCTCCGCTGAGCAATACCAGTCTGCAGCTTTAAAGCTCATGAGGTCTGGTGCAGATGGAATTTATTTGTTCAACTTTTTTACTTCCCGTGAAGAAGGGGCAAATTCATACGAACCACCATTTGAAGTCCTTAAAGATCTGGGAGTTTAATTAGTTTTTGTAAAAAATGACCAGATAAGATTGGAATCATTACATGTACCAACTAACCAGGAGATATCTATTATCAACTATGGTTATAGCCTTGAAAAATTCTGATGGTTTATTCGGAAAACTTATTGCAGGAAATCAATCCGATTCTCTTTTGGACATTCGGAGGAAGACTCTCGAGTTTATTGAATCCATGCGTATTTCCGGGGATGGATATGGTCGCTATAAATACGCTGCTGGTTGCGCCAAGCCTACGCTCTATAGTTCCACCTATGCTGCAATGACCCGGCATTTGTATCGTGATATAACACATTTGCCCATGAGGCAAAAAAATGAATGGGTTGAATATCTTCAAGCACATCAGGACAATGACGGACTTTTTCGTGATCCTCTGATTTTTGATCAGGGTTGGTACAAGGGTGACCCGGATTGGTGTGGTCGAAAGCATCTTTCCTGCCATGTTGTTACAGCTTTAACCTGTCTTGGAGCTGTTGCTAAAAAACCAATGCAGTTTCTGGAACCATTTTTGAAACCAGGTGGGCTGGTTAAATGGCTTGAATCACGTGACTGGGATAAACAACCAGATTTTGTAGGAAATGAAGTGCTTAATGTTGGCACACTTTTGCAATATGCAAGGGATTTTCAAAAAAACGAACAATGCAAACCCGTGGTGCGTGAACTACTCGATTGGATGGCTCATCATCATATGAATGCACAAACAGGGCTTTGGGGAAAATTGAATGTCAATGAACCCAGGGAATTATCAAGAGCCGTGATGGGAGGTTACCACTTCTGGCTTCTTTATTTTTATGACAGGATACCAATCCCCCACCCACAGCGTGCTTTGGATATGTGCTTGAAAACCCAGAATAAAATGGGAGGATTCGGGCAGGGAGTGCATGGCGGAAATCCCCTTTTAAGCAGTGCCTGTGAAGATATTGATTCCATTGACCCGATGGCAAGATTGTTGCAATTGGGGGATTATCGCAAAAAAGAAGTTCAGGATTCGCTTGCCCGCGGCTTGGCGCAAGTTCTTTCAAACCAAAATAAGGATGGCGGGTTTTGGTTTTTGAAAGACAAAGGATTTAGTTACGGGCATGAAATGTTGAGCTCAAATGAAAATCAGGGGAGTATGTTTCCTACTTGGTTTCGCACCCTTACCATGGCTTATTTGGGTAAGGCTATTCCCAAGTCGATTGTTGGGACTTTTGATTGGCAATTCTGCAACTGTCCTGGAATTCAATTTTGGATGACTTGATCATCTTCTTTTCTTTAACATGCAATTGCTTGATGTTTATAAACCAAGATGAAGGACACTTCACGATCCGGATATTTCCAAGCTTTTTTTAAAGGCTGACTTATTTGGCTGGCTTCTAACCTACAATTAGAAATGGGAATGGCAGCCAGCCTTATTCATACGTGAATAATCTGGCCGTAATCCGAGGCATTTATGAGCTGGAATCCCCTTTCATCAAAAAAAATAGTACTGCTAGTGATTTCAATTCTGGTTGGATTGGGAATTCTTGGCGGTTTTGCCATGAAAAGTCGTTCTCAAAAAACCAATGGCTTGATTACCAAAACTCTTGAAAAAGGCGAGCTTGTTGCAACAGTAACAGCCACGGGCACGATTGAACCTGAGGAAGTTGTGGATATCGGAGCTCAAGTTTTGGGTATCATTGAAAAATTCGGCCAAGATCCAAATGATAAATCCAGACAAATCGATTTTGGTTCCGTGGTTGAAGCCGGTACGATTCTTGCCCTGATCGATGATTCGCTATATCGTGCCCGTTTGGACAAGGCCATTGCAGTGGTTGAACAAGCCAAGGCCCGTGTCGCCCTTGCCGAGGCCGATGTTGTTCGTGCGGAAGCCAACGATAAGGAATCCTCTGCCAAGGCAATTCAAGCGGAGCGTGATTTTGCAAGGGCCAGAAAATTAAATGCAACAGGTGCTCTTGCAGAACAAGATTTCGATGCCTTTCGTTCTTCCTATGAAGTTGCCAAGGCAGAAATTGCAGTGACCCAGGCGGCAATACGACAAGCACAGGCCACCTTAAATGCCGCCATCAAAACCCAGATTGGGGCCGAGGCCGACCAACGGGAGGCACAAAGAAATTTGGAATACACAGTAATTCGTTCCCCGGTGAAGGGTGTGATTGTGGATCGAAGGGTGAATGTTGGCCAGACTGTAATTTCAAGCCTGAATGCCCCAAGTTTATTTTTGATTGCGAAGGATCTTACCAGGCTTCAGGTATGGGCCTCGGTAAACGAGGCCGATGTGGGGCGCATTCAAAAAGGTCAAATGGTTCGGTTCTCTGTTGATGCCTTTCCCGGTGATGAATTCAAGGGTGAAGTTGAACAAGTTCGACTTAATGCAACCATGACCCAGAATGTTGTCACCTACACCGTGGTTGTAACAACCAATAATCCTGGTGGCAAACTACTTCCCTACCTTACAGCCAATTTGAAATTTGAAGTTGGCAGAAGGTCTAATTGCCTGCTCGTTCCCAATTCCGCGCTCAGGTGGCAACCTCCATCCATTCCTCTTATTGAGCAACCCCATTTTGACCATGGTACAGTCTGGGTCTTGATAAACAACTCAGTCAAGCCTGTTTCCATTCGCACGGGGTTATCGGATGGAAAATTCACCGAGGTAATTGATGGAGACCTATCTGCAGGTGATCATGTCGTGGTCGGTGAGAAAATGTCTGGCAGTGATTCTAATAGCAAAAATCCTTTTACTCCCAACATCTTTGGTGGCAAAGGAAAATAAACAACCGTCTTATCGAGGCTTATTGTGGAACTAGTTCGCCTGGAAAATGTCTGCAAAAGCTATCACCCCGGCGAAATTGACATCCCAGTCTTATGCCAGATATCCCTCACAATAGAACAGGGCGAGTTTGTGGCCCTTATGGGCGCTTCTGGGTCGGGTAAAACAACGCTCATGAACATACTTGGGTGTCTGGATACACCAACTACTGGAAATTATTGGATGGAAGGTGAAAAAGTATCAGAATTATCCATCGAACAGAGGGCTGATTTGCGAAGCCAGAAGCTTGGTTTTGTTTTTCAGAATTATAATCTCCTGCCCCGCACAACCGCCTTGGATAACGCAATGCTTCCGCTGGAATGCGCTCAAAATAGAATATCCAAAAATGAAATGATCGACAAAGCTGCCAGCCTTTTGGAAAGGGTTCATCTTGCTGACCAGATTTTCAAAGAGCCAAACCAAATGTCTGGTGGGCAGCAACAGCGTGTCGCAATTGCGAGAGCACTGGTTAACAGCCCAAAGTTGCTTCTGGCAGACGAGCCTACGGGTAACCTTGATTCTAAGACAAGTTCCGAGATCATGCAGCTTTTTCAGGAACTTCAAGCCGAGGGGGTAACTATTATTTTAGTCACTCATGATCCTGAAGTAGCACGCCATGCCAGAAGAATAATAACCATTAAAGATGGTAAAATATTGGAAGACATCGTTTCCCATGAGAAACAAAATTTAAATGATATCAAGCTTTCAAAAACCAATGTGATTGGTATCTATTCAAAACAAAATCTTAAAAGAAACTTTCTGCCTTGGACTTTGACAACCGCACTGAATGCGCTCCATCGCAATCTTTTCAGATCGGCGCTTACTACCCTTGGAATCATTATTGGCATTAGTGCCGTTATTGCAATGATGGAGGTGGGGCAAGGATCGCAAACGGCCGTTGAGAAAAACATTGCCAGCATGGGTGCTAACGGCATTCTCATACTTCCAGGAGTGGCATCCAGTGGTGGTGTCACCATGGGAATAGGTAGCACCCAAACCCTTACCCCTGAGGATTCAGACGAAATCGCCAAACATTGCAGGTATATAAGCGCTGTCGCCCCGGTCATTCGTGCTCGCACTCAGGTTATTTATGGTAATCGAAACTGGGTTCCTGTTTATATCCATGGAACCACACCTTCTTTCCTTGCTGTCAGAAATTGGGAAAATTTGCAGGAAGGCGTTTCTTTCACCGAACGGGATGTACGCAACGGCAGTCAGGTTTGTCTCGTTGGAAATACTATTGTGCGCGAACTGTTTCGTGGACATTCTCCATTGGGTGAGGAAATCCGAATTCAGAATGTTTCTTTCAAAGTGATCGGAGTGCTTTCACGCAAAGGTGCCAACATGGTGGGAATGGACCAAGACGACATCGTGCTTACCCCATGGACAACACTAAAATATCGAGTCAGTGGCGCAACTCTTGCCACTGTAAACCAAAGCATACCCACCGAACTCGATAAGGCCGAACGGATCAATACCCTCAACCAATTATACCCTGGTTCCCGATCACTATACCCGCTACCATCTCCATCAGAGCTTGCTGACACTCCCCAGCCCATCCGATTCTCCACCATTGATCAGATCATGGTAAAGGCCATCTCTCCTGCGGTGATTCCTTACACCATTCAGCAGATCAATGGCCTTCTAAGGCAAAGGCACCGTATTCAGAAAGGTCAGGAAGATGATTTCAGTGTTCGCGATATGGCGGAAATGATGAAAACCCTTGCATCGACCACGGAATTAATTGGAAGCCTTCTTCTTGCTGTCGCCATGATCTCACTTATTGTGGGCGGGGTAGGCATTATGAACATCATGCTTGTATCAGTTACAGAACGCACGCGGGAAATAGGATTAAGAATGGCGGTAGGAGCGCGTCCAAGTCTGATTCTTCACCAGTTTCTTGTTGAAGCCGTGGTCCTATGTCTGGTGGGTGGTGCCATGGGTGTCCTCGTTGGTAGAGGAACCTCCATGTTGGTAAGCTTGTTGCTGAATTGGCCAACAGAGGTTTCCTACACTGCAATACTTTCTGCGGTAGGTGTTGCAGTCACGGTGGGGCTGGTGTTTGGTTATTACCCTGCACGAAAAGCCTCCCGGCTGGTTCCTATAGAAGCACTCCGGCACGAGTGACAAGAAAGTAAATCTTGTTATTTTAGAATAGGTATAAATTGGCTCCCGCTCAGGAGCAGATTTATAATATTGACCTCGTCTTATTTTTATCTTCATTAAAGTTATTAACGGGGTTATTATTGTCATTATGTCGCACCCACCTGTTCAGGAATAATTCACATGGGCGAAGAACCTCAATCTGGCAATGTAACTCGACGGGATTTCATCAACGCTGGTGCAGCTTGTGTAACCTCATTGGCAGTTTCTGAAACCATATTGGCAAACGCTGCTGATCCATCTTTAGAGAAAAAAAACACACCTACTATCAAGCCTTACCTTACACCAGGCAAAGATTTTGGCGATGTTTCCCGCGGAGATCCCAAACCCCATAAACTTACTGGCGCAGCACAGGTGGAAGCCAGGCTTACTCCCGATACTTGGCGCCTTGAAATCACGGCTGATCCTTTTGTTGAAGAACCCCACACCAAGGTGCCCGCAACGCTTGCAAAATCTTTTACTATTGCAGATGGCACTGCACTTGATTTCAATCAACTCCTGGACTTGGGCAAAAAGCATGAGGTGCATTTTCTTAAAGCGATGCAGTGCTTGAATATTGACACGCCCTTGGGCCAGGGGTTGTGGACGGGCGTACCTCTTCGCGAGGTGTTAAAACTTTGTGGCAAGATGAATAATGTTCGCAGGATTTACTATTGGGGTTTTCATAACAATGATGCGAAACAGGTTTTCAAATCTTCGGTAACCTATACCAATGCGATGGAAACTCCTCCCAATGAATTACCTGTATTTCTTGCCTATAAGTTGAATGGTGAGGCGATATCGCCCGAGAGGGGCGGCCCGGTGCGTATGATCGTACCTTGGTCGCATGGTTATAAATCAATCAAATGGCTCCAGCATATTTTTGTAACGAATGATGCCCGCAACAATGACACATACTCAACAGGAAACAATGATCCCGAATCATTTTTGAAAAGCGCAGCGTATATGGATAGGTCGCCTGATGGTAAAAAGTTTAAGGTGGGTGAGGCGGTCGAAATCAGTGGTACGGTGATCAGCGGGCCATCTGGGGTGAAACGGGTGGAATACTGGGTGCGCAAGGTGGGTGATAAACCATCAACTTTGGGAGATGATGCGCCCGAATTATTGCAAGGCCCGTGGATTCCTTGCGAAATGCAGGAGCAGCCCGATTGGAATAATGTCCTACCTGAAGGGATCAGGGCAAATAAGGTGTTGGGGTTTGATAAAACAACCGGCAAGGCGCTTTCATGGCCATTGCGCTATAGTATGTGTTCCTATTCGGCAACCATCAAGGGTTTGAAACCAGGGCAGTATGAGGTACGGGCAAGATCGGTTGATCTTAATGATTTTGCTCAACCCGAACCCAGGCCCACGCAGAAGAGTGGTAGAAATGGCATCCAAGTCAGGCGTTTTGAAGTCGTTTGAGTAAACCATGAACTTTGGCACACCCTTACTTTTGTTGATTGTACTTTTCTTGTTTGCAGTTCCGATTCAGGCTGCGGATTTTGAAAAAGATATTGCACCCGTTCTGATAGAACATTGTTTGGAATGTCATCAACCAAACAAAAAGAGTGGCGGCCTGGATTTAACCTCTTTCATAATGATGAAGGCTGGTGGGGACCAGGGGGCTGTGTTGGTTTTGGGTAACCCCAAGGAAAGCTTGATGATTCAACGCATTGAAGCGGGCGAGATGCCTCCTAAAGAAGGCAGGGGATTAAAGGCGGTTGCGAGTGCGGATCTTTTAAAGTTTAAAGAGTGGATTAGTGAAGGTGCGAAATGGCCTGCAAACAGAACATTGGGTATTCATGAAAGAAAAGTGGACCTTAAAGCTGCTAGGGAGTTTTGGTCTTTCCAGAAAGTAAAGCGGCCCGCTATCCCAAAGGTGAAAGATGCTTCCCGGGTTTCGAACCCGATTGATTCCTTCATTATCAGCAAACTTGAGGCAAACAATCTTAGCCTGGCCCAACCTGCATCGAAGGGCAATCTGTTAAGGCGTGCATCGCTTGGAATCCGGGGACTGCCCCCAACGCTTGAAGAGCAGGATCGGTTTTTGAAAGATCAAAGGCCCGATTCTTACTTATCGTTGGTGGAACAGTTTTTAGGCGACCCTGCCCATGGCGAAAAATGGGCAAGGCATTGGCTTGATCTTGTCCGCTATGCTGATTCCAATGGCTATGAACGCGATGCTGCAAAACCCAGTGTCTGGAAATACCGCGATTATGTGATTGCTGCTTTCAACAACGATAAGCCCTACGATCGCTTTGTACTGGAACAGATTGCGGGTGATGAGCTTCCCGAGCCCTCGTTTGAAACCATGGTTGCAACTGGATTTCATGCGTTGGGAACCTGGCAGGACGAGGTCGACCCGTTGGAAGCTGCCCAATATCGCGCCGATGAGGTTGATGATCTGATCCGGACAACCACCCAAACTTTTCTTGGGCTCACAATCGGGTGTGCTAGATGCCATAATCATAAGTTCGATCCACTTACAATGGTGGACTATTACAGTTTGGGGGCGATACTTTCGCCTTTGAAGAGGCCTAATCAGGGGCGTACGGATGCGGATATTCCCTATGGGAATTTTGGGAAGTTGTATCGTTTGGTTGAAAGTTCAACAAAGCCCAATCCAACACACCTGCTGCTTTCGGGCAGGGCTAGCAACTTGGGGCCAGAGATGAAACCCCAAGTGCCTGCAGTATTGGCACCCCAGCAACCAGAATTTCCTGAAAAGGGAAAGCAGACTTCCGAACGAAGACTTGCCTTGGCGCAATGGCTGATCCAGAAAGATAATCCGCTGGTTTCAAGGGTGATTGTCAACCGGGTTTGGCAGCAGCATTTTGGCGTTGGCTTGGTTGCTACTTCCAGTGATTTTGGCCAGATGGGTGCAAGGCCCACTCATCCCGAACTGCTTGATTGGCTGGCTCATTGGTTTGTTCACGATGCAAAATGGTCCCTCAAGGAATTACATCGTTTGATATTGCTTAGTGAAACTTATAGGCAGGATTCCTTCCATAGGGAAGCTGCAGCGTTGGTAGATCCAGAAAACAAGTTTCTTTGGCGGTTTCCCTACAAGCGCCTGGATATTGAATCCATTCGGGATTCGATGCTTTCTGTTTCGGGGAACCTCAACAAATCAATGCAAGGACCCGGGATTTTTCTACCCGTGCCCGATGTTGTGATCGAAGCGCATACCGATAAACAGGCAGCATGGAAGGCTGAATCGGGCAATGTAATAAACCGCAGAACGATTTATGCATTTGTAAAGCGCACACTGACATTGCCCCTGCTGGAAACTTTTGATTTTTGTGACACGACCCAGAGTTCGGAAAAAAGATCCAGTACCAATGTAGCTCCCCAGGCACTTACTCTTTTCAATAGTCAATTCGTCAACCATCAGGCGGAGCAACTAGCATTTAGGCTTTTAAGAGATTTCAAGGATGACCAAGGAATGCAGGTAGAAATGGTGTTTAAGTTGTGCCTTGCAAGATCCCCCACCGAATCAGAAAAAGCCGCAATGCTCTCGTTCCTTCAAAAAGAATCAAAGGCGATCCAGATGGATGCAACCAAGGCACCTTCAAATATAGAGCATAGGGCCATGGTGCAGGCTTGCAGGGTCATGTTGAACCTTAATGAGTTTCTTTATCCCAATTAAGATTTGTAGATAGGGATGTGATGGGCGATTTATATCAAAGAGAGGAACTCGGAAAAGCGCTGTTGCAAACCAGGCGCAACTTTATTTTGCAGGCTGGTGCAGGTTTTGCAGCTTTGCCCCTTGCAACCATTCTTGGTCGTGATGGTTTTTTCAACTCTCAAGCCATTGGTTCTGAAACTTCCAGTCCATTAAGAACTCCTGCACCCCACTTTTCTAAAAAAGCAAAGCATTGCGTTTTCTTGTTCATGAATGGCGCACCCAGCCAGGTTGATACTTTTGATCATAAGCCCGCCTTGGACAAATATCATGGGAAGCCTTATGCGGGCAAAACCAAGGTTGGATCCAATGGCAGAGCCATCGGGTACTTGATGCGCAGTCCATTCGAATTCAATCGGCATGGGAAAAGTGGGCTTGAGATCAGCAGTTTATTTCCGAATACAGCCCTTCATGCAGATGATCTTTGTGTGCTTAAGGCACTTTATACCGATACTGCTGCCCATTCTTCTGGGTGTTTGCAGATGAATACAGGAAGCCCGCTTACAGGAAAGCCCAGCCTTGGTTCTTGGTTGAGTTACGGCTTGGGATCCCTTAACGAGAGCCTGCCTAATTATGTGGTGATGACCGATCCTCGTGGTGGTCCGATTGGTGGTGCGCCCAACTGGGGCAATGGCTACATGCCTGCAAAATACCAGGGTACCTTGTTTCGTAGTGGCGGTACACCATTGCTTGATCTTTCCAACCCCATGGGAGTGGATCAGCGCTCGCAGCGTTATGCCCTTGATTTTCTAAATGAATTAAACCAGCAGCATTTGCAGGGCCGTTCAAATGAAAGTGATCTTCATGCCAGGATCAGTAATTATGAACTTGCCTATCGAATGCAAACAAGTGCAACAGAGGTTGTAAACATAGATAACGAGAGCTCAGAAATCAAAAATATGTATGGTGTCAATAATCCCTTGACTGCTGATTTCGGCAGGAAGTGCCTGGTCACCAGGAGGCTGATAGAGAAAGGGGTTCGGTTCATTCAACTTTATTCTGGAGGCGGGCATATTGAATCAACCTGGGATGGGCACAACGATTGCATTACAAATCATAAGACTCATGCAGCCGAAACTGACCAGCCGATTGCAGCATTGATGATGGATTTAAAACAGCGCGGTTTATGGGATGATACATTGCTTGTTTGGGGCGGGGAATTCGGGCGCACCCCGACAAGCGAAGGAGTCAACAAGCCTGGCCGGGATCATAATTGGCTGGGGTTTACGATGTGGCTTGCCGGGGGTGGTGTAAGGGGTGGCCAAGCTATTGGCGAAACCGATGAACTTGGGTTTGAAGGCGTAAAAGATCGATATCATGTTTCTGATCTACATGCCACCATTCTTCATTTGATGGGGTTTGACTATAGGCATTTGACTTACTTTTACAACGGTCTAGATCAAAAACTAACTGGCACCCTTGAGCGCAAAATCATTACGAAAGCCATCGATTAATCCAAAGAATGATCTTTATCAGGTTGATAGAAGCTATCGAATTATGATAAATTCAATGACTGAATCCCTCCTGGTTTTAAATGGAATCACTTTTATGAAAAACAACCCTCTTAGCTTATGTATGGTTCTTTTCTTATTTGCAATTGGCTCTACTGTGGCGATAGGGCAGGAACAAAAGCCGATAGATATTGGTTCTCGAAGAGAGCTTTTTGTTGATCGATTTCTTGTTGAAAAGTTGGATAAGGCTTGGTTGCAGCAAGGCAATCCCCGCGATGAGGGCGTTGCATTCAAGTTTGATCTACCTTGGGAAGGGCTTTTTTGTGGTTATGTGACCATCATTCAAGATGGAGATATCATCAGGGCTTATTATCGGGGTAGCCCCAAGGCGGGCGCTGATGGTAATGCCAACGAGTCTTACTGCTGTGCTGAATCGAAGGATGGAAAAAACTGGACCAAGCCTGAACTCATGGGGTTCGACCATGAGGGAAGGAAAACAAACAAGATACTTGCCAACGCTGCACCTGTCACTCACAACTTCTGCCCGTTCATCGACAAGAGGCCAGGCGTGGCGCCAGCAGAGAAATACAAGGCGCTTGGTGGTACGATGACAAGCGGTTTGATTGCCTACAAGTCTGCAGATGGATTAAGTTGGGAGAAAATCCGTGCCGAGCCTGTCATCAGCAAGTCGATGGTGCCTTTTCCTTATATGTTTGATTCCCAGAATGTACCTTTTTGGTCCGAGGTTGAGGGTAAGTATGTATGTTATTACCGGGTATTCAAGGACAAGATCAGAAGGATTGTCCGCAGTGAAAGTAATGATTTTTTAACTTGGACTCCACCCGTGCTGATGGAGTATTCTACTGATGGCATGAAGGCGCCCATCGAGCATTTGTATACCAACCAGACCAGTCCATATTTTCGCGCACCTCATCATTATGTTGCTATCGCTGCACGCTTCATGCCCAATCGTAGGGTATTGAACGATGAGCAGGCAAAGGCGATAAAGGTTGATCCGGGATATTTCAAGGATACTTCTGATGCGATCATGATGACAACAAGGCCGGGGGAAGGGCAAACCTTTGCCTCTGTTTATGACCGGACTTTTCTGGAGGGTTTTGTGCGTGGTGGCGTTGGTGCTCAAAACTGGGTTTCTAGAACCAACTATCCTGCCTTGAACATCATCCAGACTGGCCCTGCAGAAATGTCCTTCTATGTGAATCAGGACTACGCCCAACCCACCTCCCATCTTCGTCGATATTCTCTCAGGCTTGATGGTCTGGGTTCCCTTCATGCAAATTATCCGGGTGGTGAGATGATCACCAAGCCATTTATCTTTAAAGGTGAAGCTCTATCGATCAATTTTTCAACTTCAGCCGCTGGTGGGGTGCTGTTTGAAATTCAAGACACCACGGGTAAGGCTATCCCTGGGTTTGAAATGGCGGACTGTCAGGAGCAGATAGGCAATGAGATAGAGAGGCGGGTTACTTGGAAAAAGGGGGGCGATGTAAGTGCGCTTGCAGGAAAACCCGTAAAACTAAGGATATCCCTTCATGATGCGGATTTGTATTCGATTAGGTTTCACAGGCCCTGATTAGTCTTTTAAAGCTGAAATCATGAGGTATACTGGAATAATTGTAATCATGCCGGAATTGGTGATTTAATAAAAGAAGTAATCATGCTGATTAATACCCGCCTTAACCAAGTTAATAAGCTTGTCTCGGTTTTGCTGACAGTCTTTTTTCTACTAACACCTGTTTTTGCTGCCGATAAAAACACTGCGGGCGACAAATTCTTTGAAGAAAAAGTCAGGCCCCTTCTTGCAGAGCATTGTTTCTCATGCCATGGCCCGGATAAACAAAAAGGTGGTTTGAAACTTGATAGCAAGGCAGCGATGATCAAGGGCGGCGATATAGGCACTGCCATTGTTCCGGGCGACCCTGCTGCAAGCTTGATGATCAAGGCGGTGGGGTATGAAGGCGATTTAAAAATGCCACCGAAGGGGAAGTTAAGTGCAAAACAAATTGCAGATCTTTCGAGCTGGGTAAAGATGGGTGCGCCTTGGCCAAACACCGTGGCGGCTGAAGTGAAAGATGCAAAATCGGGCTCAATAGTTTCGGGGAGGGATCATTGGGCATTTCAACCTCTGCGTAATCCTGCACCACCCGAGGTGAAGAATAAGAGTTGGGTTAGAAACCCGATTGATCAATTTGTTTTGCAGAAGCTTGAGGCCAAAGGGCTGAAACCTGCACGTCCTGCAGACAAACGAACTCTTGTTCGCAGGGCTTATTTTGATCTGTTGGGAATGCCACCTGAACCCAGGGAAGTAGAGGCTTTTCTTAAAGATGATTCTTCCGATGCCTTTGCAAAACTTGTCGATAAACTTCTTGCATCGTCGCATTACGGCGAACGCTGGGGCAGGCATTGGCTTGATGTTGCAAGGTATGCAGATAGCAATGGCATGGACGAAAATCTGGCTTATGCAAGTGCCTGGCGTTATCGCGATTGGGTTATTCAGGCTTTTAACTCCGACATGCCTTTTGATCAATTCGTTCGAATGCAGATCGCAGGCGATCTTCTGCAACCCAACAACCATGATGGCCTGATTGCAACGGGCTTCTTAATGGTTGGCCCCAAGATGCTTGCCGAGGATGACCCTGTTAAAATGCACATGGATATAGTTGATGAGCAGTTGGATACCATCAGTCAAGCCTTCATGGGTTTGACGATGGGATGCGCCCGGTGCCATGATCATAAATTTGATCCGATTCCAACCAAGGAATATTATTCACTTGCAGGGATCATGAAGTCGACAAGAACGATGGAGACTTATTCAGTTGTAGCGAAATGGCAGGAAAGGCCATTGGCCGGCCCCGTGGAAGTGGCGCAGGAAAAAGAGCACGAAGAACTGGTTAAAAAAGCAAAGCAGGAAATAAAGAAGACGGAAGACAAGGCATTTGCAGAAGTTGTCGCCAAGGCCAAGATGGAAGCAGATTCCTATCTTAAGGCTGCCCAAGAGAAAAACAAATATCGTGAAGGCCTAGGCAAGACCAGGATGAAGGCGGGTAAGCAAGTCGAAGGCGCCCTGTTGATTGAAGCAGAATCTTTCGCTAGGGGCAATGTGCTTAAAGATGTTGAAAGTTATGGTAAGGGGATTGGTGTTTTGGTTAATGCGGGTCAGTTGCCTAACTTCGTTGAATATGATTTGGATATTCCCAAAGATGACAATTACAGTTTTGAAATCCGCTATGCTGCAGCAGAAAGCAGGCCTGTTCGCATTTCACTTGATGGCAAAGCCAAGGGCGAATTTGCTGCGAGTGTGACTGGGGGCTGGAATCCAGAATCTCAAAAGTGGGAGGCTGGTTTTCTTGCCCCTTTCAAAAAGGGCAAACTCATTGTTCGGATCGATCGAGAGGGGCCTTTTCCACATATCGATAAGTTTGCGCTCCTTCCTTTACCCAAGGGCCAGTCGTTGGATGCCCAGGTTGTATCAACTGCAGGGCTGGTACCTGGTTTTATTGATCAATGGATTGCATATATAGGCAAGGGTGGCAAAATTCCTGAAGGCGAGGCCTTCAAGCAATTGGTTCAATCAAAGGATGGACCTTTTGCAAGACCAAGGAACATTGATCTTGTTCTTCCACCAAACGTAATAGCTACCTTGAAGCCCTTGCGTGATAATCTTGCCAAGCTTGAAAAAGATAAGCCCAAGCTTCCAACAGCAATGGCCGTTTCTGAAGACAAGCCCCAAGATATCAAAATCCACATCCGAGGCAATCATCTCACTCTGGGCGCTGATGCTCCTCGTGGGTTTCCTTCTTTAATCACAATTGCAAAGGTTCCCAAGATTGAAGAAAAATCCAGTGGCAGAGTGCAATTTGCAGATTGGATCACCCAGCCTGACAACCCCCTTACCCCACGCGTTGCAGTTAACCGCCTATGGACTTGGCATTTTGGCGATGGCCTGGTTCGTACACCAGATAACTTTGGAAGACTTGGAGATCAACCCACCCATCAAGATCTTTTGGATTGGCTGGCCCAGTCTTTTCTGCAACAGGGTTGGTCTGTAAAAGCGATGCACAAACTCATCATGAATTCAGCAACCTATCAGATGAGTACTGAACCCAACGCACAGGCTGAACTTATCGATTCTGAAAACAGATTGTTTTGGCACAGGCAAAGGCAAAGGCTTGACGCGGAATCATTCCGCGATTCGTTGTTTATCATCAGTGATTCCTTGGATCGCACTGCAGGAGGATCGCTTTTGGGCATGGAAAACCGGAAATATGTCACCAGTACGGGAAGCCGTGGGTTTGATGGGTACAATACCAAAAAGCGTTCGGTTTATCTTCCTGTGATCAGGAGTTCTGGTTACGAACCTTTCCAGGCGTTTGATTTTCCCGACCCGAGTGTCACCATGGGGCGAAGAGCAGTCACCAATATCCCGGCGCAATCTTTGCTATTGATGAATGGCAAACTGGTTCAAGAACAAACCCGGAAGATGGCCGAGTATTTGATGAAGCAATCCGGGGATGAATCGAAGAAAATAAGCATGGCTTATGAAATACTCTTTTCGAGAAACGCACTACCTTCAGAGGTGCAACGGGCCATCGAATTCCTCAACCTGTATCAATCTGCAGCGCAGTCTGAAAAAGTTTCCAAGGATGAATCGTTGATCATGGCTTGGCAAGGGTTGTGCAGATCGTTACTTTCCACCAATGAGTTTGTATTTGTTGAATAAGCATAGGATTTCCGAATGATGCATTCTTTTAATAAATCATTGACCACCAGGCGGGAAATGCTCACGCAATCCGCCAACGGGTTTGGCATGCTTGCACTTTCTGCAATGCTGGCTGAAGAAGCCAAAGCGGATGTAAAAATCAATGCGCCAATCCAAGATCCTCTTGCACCCAAGGCACCCCAGTTTCCCGCCAAGGCCAAAAGAGTCATCTTTCTTTTCATGCATGGGGGCCCTAGTCAGGTTGATACCTTTGATTACAAACCTTTGTTGGAACGCGATGATGGTAAACCCCTGCCCTTTAATAAGCCTAGGGTCGTTTCTGGGCAGACGGGCAATCTTTTGAAATCGCCATGGAGCTTTAAACAGCATGGCCAGTCGGGGGCTTGGGCCAGTGAATTATTCCCCGAGATCGCATCGCATTCAGATGATATTTGCTTTATCAAATCGATGTATGGTTCTAATTCCCGCCATGGTGGAGCCCTGTTGGAACTTCATACAGGCAGTGATACTTTTGTTCGACCAAGCATGGGTAGTTGGGTCACTTATGGCTTGGGCACCGAGAATCGAAATCTTCCAGGATTCATTACCGTATGCCCTACACTTTCCCATGGTGCAGAGAACAATTTCTCCTCAGCGTTTCTTCCTGCCATCTATCAAGGCACACCGGTAGGCAATGCTGGTACACCCAGTGACAAGGCTAAAATCCCATTCATTACAGGTGAAACGCCAACCCAATTGCAACGCATGGAAATTGATTTCTTCAACAGGATGAATCGTGAGCGCTTGCAGGTCACCGGCCCCGATAACGCACTTGAAGGCAGAATTGATTCATTCGAACTTGCCTTCAGAATGCAAGCTGCCGCCCCTCAATTGCAGGATCTTTCAAGCGAAACCCCAGCCACCCAGAAACTTTATGGATTGGATGATCCCGCTACCGCAAATTATGGCAGGCAATGCTTGATGGCTAGGCGCTTTGCTGAAGCGGGTGTTCGCTTTATTCAAATCTCGCACAGCTACAAATGGGATCAGCATGGCAATCTTCGGAAAGATCATGCCAAGAATGCAAGGGAAGTTGATCGACCCATTGCAGGCCTGTTGTACGATTTGAAACAACGTGGCCTTTTGGAAGACACTCTCGTTTGGTGGGGTGGCGAGTTCGGTCGTACTCCCACAGCCCAGGGTGGCGATGGCAGGGATCATAATCCGCATGGCTTTACCATGTGGCTTGCGGGTGGGGGCATTAAACCGGGCATCAGTTACGGTGCCACCGATGATTATGGTTATTATTCAGTCGAAAACAAAGTTCATTTCCACGACTTACATGCCACCATCTTGCACCAGTTGGGTTTGGATCACGAGAAACTTACCTATAAACATGCGGGTAGAAATTTCCGCCTTACCGATGTGCATGGCAGAGTGGTAAGGGAAATCCTTGCCTGATCTCAAATTAGTTCCTACCTTCACCCCTTGATAATAAGGCACCTCCCATGATTAGAATCATTGCAGGAGTTTTTTGTCTCACTATTTGTTTATGTTTTTCCACCATGGGTGTGGCGCAGGAAGGTAAAACATCATGGAAGGCAGGGGTCGCCAAGGCAATCATCACTCCTGAAAAAAGCGTATGGCTTGCGGGTTATGGTTCGAAGCGCGCACCTGATGGAAAGCTTCATGATATCTGGATGAAATCTCTTGCGCTTGAGGCCCCTGATGGTAAACAGGCGGTGCTTGTCACCAGTGATTTTCAGGGTGTTCCCAAGGAAATGAGCGATGCGGTATTTGTACTGCTCAAGAAAAAACACAATCTCGAACGCCATCAGGTGATGATCACTTTTTCGCATAACCATTGTGGCCCGCGTCTGGGACTCGATCTTGTTGATTACTATCCCATTGAAGCCGAGCAAGTTAAGCTGGTTGATGAATACACGGAACAAATGGTTCAGAAGATGGCCGATATGATTGGCGAATCACTTGCGAACCTTGCACCTGCAACTTTAAACATGGGTGAAGGTCTGGCAATTTTTGCAGTCAACAGGCGCAACAATAAAGAAGCTGAGGTACCTGCCATTATTGCCAAGGGAGATCCTCTTAAAGGCCCTGTTGATCACACTGTGCCTGTAATGACTGTCTCTGGAAAAGATAACAAGATGATTGCCATACTTTTTGGTTATGCATGTCATCCGACCACGCTTAATTTCACCAAGTGGTGTGGAGATTACCCTGGCTTTGCCCAGATCCTTATTGAAAAGAATCATCCAGGCGCACTTGCAATGTTTGTGAATACTTGTGGTGGAGATCAAAATCCACTTCCCCGCAGGCAGGTCGAACTTTGCGAAAAGTATGGCAAAATGCTTGCTGAAGGTGTGGAAGAGGCACTTAAGAAACCGCTTAAAACAATTCAGCCAGGCTTGAAAACTTCTTTTGAGCTTATACAGCTTCCGTATGAAAAAACCATCACCCGCCCTGAGCTTGAAGCCGCACTCAAGGATACCAATGCGGTGCGTAAGCGCTGGGCCGAAAGAATGATCAAAAAGATGGATGCGGGGGAAAAGTTTGAATCCTCGTACCCCTACCCTCTTCATGCGTGGAAGTTGGGAAACGAAATGCTGATGATTGGCATGGGTGCGGAAACCGTGGTGGATTACGCCCTTCGGTTTAAGGCAGAGTTTGGGAAAAGCACTTGGGTTTGTGGCTATGTGGATGACATGATTGCTTACATTCCATCCCGAAGAGTATGGGCGGAAGGTGGCTATGAGGGCGGCCCCAATCTTTACGAATATGGCCGTCCTGCATTACGCTGGGCTGCTGATAACGAAGAATTGATCGCAGGTAAAATCAAGAAGCTTGTTGAAGGTGTGAGCAAGTAGCACTCAGGTTATCTTAATCTTGGAAGGGTTTGATTTGAAACATACAACCCGTAGAGAATTTGGGAAACGTAGTATTAGTTCGCTTGCCGCCCTTGGTTTATTTGGTGCCGAAGGTGCTACGTCTCAAAAACAACTTCCAATCATTGACACGCATGTTCACTGTTTTGCAGGCATTAAAAACAAAGAGTTCCCCTACCATAAGGAGGGCCCTTACCAGCCCGAGGCAATTACATCTCCGCAGATTTTGTTGGATCAGATGACCAAGGCGGGAGTTGATTTTGCCGTTGTTGTGCATCCTGAACCTTATCAGGATGATCATCGGTACCTTGAATACTGCTTTTCGATTGGCAAAAAACAATTAAAAGGAACCTGTCTCTTTTTTGCAGATAGAGATGATTCTATTCGCCTAATGGGCGAATTGGTGAAGCGAAACCCAGGAAAGATAGTTGCTCTTCGTTTTCACGCCTACAACAAAGATAAGCTCCCACCATTTGAAAAGCCGCAACTTAGAAATTTATGGAAGGCTGCAACTGAACTTGGTTTGAACATTCAATTGCATTTTGAACCACGCTATGCACCGGGCTTCGAGCCTTTGATCAAAGAGTTTTCAAAAACCAAGGTGATCATCGACCATATGGGAAGGCCATTTGATGGCACCACCGAAGAAAATAACCGGGTGCTTGAATGGGCCAAATTTGATAATACCATCATGAAAGTTTCTTCTTTGCCTGACACTAAAATGTTCCCTGATCGGGATGCAGGCAAAGTCATCAAGGATTTGGTGAATCGATTTACGCCAAAGCGTCTAATTTATGGCGGTGGTTTTGATGATAAATCTGATTCGCAATCTTATCGCGCCTACAGAGAGCAAACCAAGGCATTCCTTAAAGCTCTCTCTCCTTTAGAACAATCCATGGTGTTTGGTGTGAATGCCCAGCGATTGTTTGGGTTTGAAAGTTAGTGGGCTTTGTGCAAGCTTTTATTTTGGAAACTGACCGGCTCCGGTTTCGATGAGGATCATGGGGCCTTTGTTTTTGTCGAGCCAGCGGAACAAGAAAGTCATGTTCTCTTCCGACATTGCAATACAGCCTGCGGTAGGTTTAGTAGGCCCCGACCATAGGTGCATGAAAATGGCGCTTCCCTTCCCCGCAATAATTGGATTGGTATTATATTCAATCACCGCCCCCAGTTTGTAGGCATTATCATCCCTGCGCATGAATTCAAAAGATTTAGCAAGGGTTGGAGCCTTTACCATGCGGTTGTAATCGGGCGATGCATCATCATCAATCCATAAGTCGTCTTTGGTCATTTGTTTATACGCGAGGTTCGTCTCTGCTTTTTCCCCGTAACCAAAACCAAGTCCGATTCGGTATAACCCTGCAGGTGTTTTTCCATCACCTTCTTTTTTTATTTCAGGTTTGGTTATTCCATTCATACCCACCACAATGGGAATTTCTTTTCCTACAACTTCCCAATTGGGCCCATTGCGTCCGTAATAAGCCAGCTTGCCTTGGGTGCTTTTTGAAGATGGGGTCTGCACATGGATCAGTTGCCCGGTTTCCTTGGGTATTTTGCCCCATGGAAGAACTTCGCCAGCAATCAAAGGAACTTCATTAAGAACAATCATGGTCATAATTACTATTCCTAATTTTTTCATACTGCCCCCGGGTTTTGTCTGGATGCGCTGGAACAAATCTATCAGCACGTATTAAAGGTTTGCAAGCTTGTCTTGGGCGTTTTATCATAATTGTTTTCTTGGTATTCAATCTATGTTTGGTTATCATAATTACTTAATCATTCTTTATTTAAAGGAAATCATTCGATGAAAATTACACGCAGGGGTTTTGTTGAACAATCCATAATCGCAGCTTCCGCAGCCTTGGCCACAGGAGTCCCACAAACTTCTGAAGCGGCAGACACCAAAACTGAACGCAAAGTTGGTGCCAACGAAAAACTTCGCGTTGCAGTCATAGGCGTCAACGGTCAGGGCGGTAGCCACCTTGGCGAATGGCTTAAAAACCCGGATGTTGACCTTGTTGGCGTTTGTGATGTTGATCCTGCAGCACATCAGAAACACATGAACAAGTTCAAATCACTCAAACATCAGCCAAAGTTCTTCCAAGATGTTCGCAAGCTTTGCGAAGATAAAAACATCGATGCTGTCTCCATTGCAACACCAAACCACTGGCATGCCTTGATGGCTATTTGGGCCATGCAGTCGGGCAAGGATGTTTATGTCGAAAAACCATGCAGCCATAATGTGCTTGAAGGCCGGGTGATGACCCAGTGGGCTCGCAAGCTGAATCGCATGTGCCAGATGGGCGTGCAAAGCCGCAGTATGACTGGCATGAGGCAGACTCTTGAATTCATCCAGAGTGGTAAGATTGGAAAAGTTACTGAAGCCCGAGCTATCTGCTATCGTAGACGTGATAGTATTGGCATGGTGAATACCCCTGCCCCAATTCCTGAAGGTTTGGATTTTGATCTTTGGTGTGGCCCTGCTCCCAAGGTTGTTCCCATCAGGAAAAGATTGCACTACGATTGGCACTGGGTTTTTGAAACAGGTAATGGCGACCTTGGTAATCAAAACCCCCATGAACTTGATAAGGCGAGATGGGCCTTGGGTAAGAATGAACTTCCCAAACGGGTGATCAGCCTGGGTGGCAGGCTTGGTTACATCGATAATGGAGATGTTGCTAACAGTCAGGTTAGTATTTTTCAATGGGATGATGGCGTGCAATTAATCTCGGATGTTAGGGGCTTGCCCATCAAGACTCCTGTAACTTTTGGTTTGAAGGGTGGGCCGTTCAACGGCGCTTGCAATATCTGGTTTGGTACCGATGGCTATGCCGTTGGCCCCAACTACACTTCCGGTGTTGCATTTGATTACAAGGGCAATCAGCTTGGCAAATGGAGTGGTGGCGATTATCAGGCCCACTTCGCAAATTTCGTCAAGGCGATCAAGAGTCGCAACTACAAGGATTTGCATCTTGATATCGAGCAGGGGCATCTTTCCAGCGCACTTGCGCACCTCGGAAATGTTTCTTATCGATTGGGCAAGGTTGTCCCTGTGGGAACCAAGCCCAGCAAGTTTGCTGAAAACAAGCATGTTGCAGAAACCTTGGCTAGCTTCGAAGCGGGTCTTAAGGAAAACAATGTAGACTTCAACGCTACCAAGTTTTACATGGGTGAAGAACTGACGATTGATCCGAAGACTGAACTTTCCACCAACGAGGCAGCAAACAAGTTGTTCACACGGGAATACCGCAAGGGATTCGAACTGCCAAGGGTATAAACCTTGAAGTTATTATCTTTTTGAAAAGGGACGTCGGATTATCTGGCGTCCCTCTTTCATTTCTATGAATACTCCGATTTAGATTTTCCTGGTTAATGAATAGAGGCGTGATAACCTGGAGCCAGTGAATAAAAATTGGCAGGCAGGTGATCCATGAAAAAACTTCATCCCGGTCTTTATGCTGCGTTAATAACCAAAAGCTTGCAAAAGTTAATGGAGCCGCGCGATTTCGAAAATGTGATTGACCTCGAAAAAACAGAAGCACCTGCTTTTTTAAGTAACAAACTTCGCCAACTTATTCAAAGATCGTTGGAAAGTATTGAAGGAGATGATGCTGCCCAACAGCAGATTCATTTATTTAATAAAGTGCTTTCAGAAGTTGAAAAGTGGGATCCACAGGTAGATGATGACAAATTACTGGATGATAAATGTAAACTTTTAGAGGCGATCCTTCGAACAGGCCAAAACCAAAAACCCACTGCACCTGTTACATCTTTGGTTCAAAGTTCACTCTTTACAGGTTCGCGAAATGGTCCTCAGTTATGTAACGAACTTATTGCCGAAATGGAATCAGCAGATCGCCTGGATATTCTGGTTTCATTCATTCTTAATTCAGGTTTCAGATTACTACGCAAAGGTTTTGACCAACTTCAGGATCGGAACATACCTGTAAGAATAATCACTACCACATACTTGGGGGCATCCCAAATTGAGGCGATTGTAAACCTTGCAAAATACCCCAATGTTCAATTGAAAATATCTTATGATAAGAAGCATACTAGGCTTCATGCAAAGGCTTACTATTTCCATCGAAACAGCGGCTTTTCGACGGCTTATGTAGGATCATCCAATATGTCCGACCCTGCAATGAAGGACGGACTCGAATGGAACCTCAAGGTAACTAATCAGGACCTTCCCGATATAATTAAGAAATTTGAAGCGGAATTTGAAGGTTATTGGAATAGCCCAATCTTTAGCACTTATCGACATGGCGTTGATAAGAAAAAACTTCAGGAAGCCTTGGATCTAAGCGGCATACGGGCAAATTCATTTTCCCAATCTAAATTCATGGATGTTAATGCGTATCCCTTTCAAAATCGTATCCTTGAAAACCTGGACGCCGAAAGGATGCTTCGCGGTTCATTTAAGAATTTGGTTATTGCTGCAACAGGAACTGGAAAAACCGTAATAGCAGCGCTCGATTACCGAAGGTTTGTAGGAAGCAATCAGGGCAGAAGGCCAAAATTATTGTTTCTTGCCCATCGGGATGAGATTCTTTCGCAAAGCCTGGATACGTTTAGGATTGTTTTAAAGGATGCCAACTTTGCCAGTCAGTTGGGCGGTGGTAGGCCAGACCCTGCCAACATGGACCATCTTTTTTGTACTGTCCAAACTTTTCACTCAAGAGAGTTTTGGAATACGCTCCCAAGTGATTATTTTGAGTACATCGTGGTGGATGAGGTTCATCATAGTGCGGCATCTAGCTATCAAGGTATGTTTGACTTTTTTAAGCCTCGGATTTTACTGGGTCTTACTGCTACCCCAGAGCGCATGGATGGCGAAAATATCCTCAAGTATTTCAATGACCGAGTTGCTGCTGAATTGCGCCTGCCTGAGGCTTTGGAGGAGAAACTTCTTTGCCCTTTCCAATACTTCTGTGTTGCTGACCCTGTGAATATTAGTGATGAAAAATTTTGGGATAAAGGCAAATACTCCCAATCGGAATTAGAAAAAGCTTATGTCAATAATCCTTCCTCAGCAAAGCAAAGAACTGATGCAATTTTTCGTGCGCTTGATCTTTATTGTCTAGGTGACATTCAGTCTTACAAAGGGCTAGCATTTTGCGTATCTGTGAAACATGCAGAATTCATGGCTCAAGAATTCAATAATAACGGCTTGCCCTCGCTTGCGCTTCATGCGCAAAGCCTTGATGCAGATCGCAAAAACGCAGTCCAAGCGTTAAGACAAGGAAAGATCAATTTTATATTTACAGTTGATCTTTTCAATGAGGGCGTTGATATTCCCGAAGTCGATCTCGTTCTGTTTCTAAGACCTACTGATAGTTTGACGGTATACCTTCAGCAGTTGGGTCGTGGCTTAAGGCACTCAGTTTCAACACGCAAGGAATGCTTGCTGGTTTTGGATTTTGTTGCGCAAATGCACAAGCGTTATAGAATTGATCGCAAATTTGCGGCATTGCTTCCAAGCAGGCGATTCAACATAGAAAAAGAAGTCTTGGCCGGTTTTCCGCATCTTCCACCTGGCTGTATTATCCAGATGGAAAAACAAGCCATGGCTTTGGTTCTACAAAACATCAAGGCTGCATATTCAAATCTTAAAAATTATATTCCTGAAACTCTGAAGGCATTTGAACACGAAACAGGTTTGCAGCTTACTTTTGCAAATTATTTCAAGCACCATGACTTGATGCCTGAGAAAGTATTGGCGATGAAGCCTTGGTGTGAATGGAAAGCAGCAGCAAATATTATTCCCACAGTAACTGATGCCGATGCGGAGGCTTTAAAACTTACACTTGGACGCATCTGCCAATCTTCAGGAATCAGGCACCTGCAAAGGCTTAAAGATTTGGTTGCTTCCAATACACCAGTCCCATCAGGTGCAGATTCTTGTATGCTGCATTCTTTGGTATGGGGTCAAAGTGGTTCTAAAATGGGAATGCAAACATTGGAGGATTCTTTTCTCCGTTTGAAAGCTAATCCCAATTTCTGTAACGATATTTCAGAAATTGCTTCTTTTAGTCAGGAAAGATCACTTATTAAAAAAGATTGTGCTTACGAAGGATTGCCTTTGGAATTGCATGCTCATTACGGCAATGACGAAATCCAAGCAGCCTTTGGCATTGATACATTCAGCAAGAACACACAAAAGGGTGTAGGTGTGCTTCACTTCCCGCTAAAAAAATCTTATGCATTGCTTATCACTACAAATAAGACAGAAAATGAATTTTCAGCATCCACCATGTACAAGGATTATCCCATCAATGAAAGGTTGTTCCATTGGGAATCCCAATCTAATACCTTACAAAAGCATGCTGACGGAAAAAACATGATCCATCATAAGGAACTGGGATATCAAATTTTTCTCTTTGTTAGAATCAACAGAAAAACAGAAACGCTCACAGTACCATTCCAGTTTCTAGGCAGAGCCAACCAGGTTAAATTTGAAGGAGAGCGCCCAATCTCTTTCGTTTGGGAGCTCGAACATGATATGCCTGCTGAATTGCTCGAAGAAAAGCGGGTGGGCGGGTAGTCAAAGCTGTTCATTGATTGCATCTGGATGAAAATGCCATTGCTAGTTACAATCCAACCAGTGAAAAATAAACTTCCTATATCCAAAGTAATCATAATAAGGCGCCTTCATGCAAAAGCAATTGGATCAGAGTTGGAAGGGTTGGGTTAAGGAGAATCTTGGGCTGGGTATTCCCAAGCTTGAAGTTGCAAAAATCCTGATGCAACATCGATTTGATACCGAAGCCATAAAAGCTGAGTTGGAGTTGCCTGATTTATTCAGATCATGCCCGGTAAAAATCGACCCTGCGAAAATCGAATCTCTTCCGGGCGTAAGCCGACTTCATCCAACTTTCAATATTTTTGAAATCAAGAATTTTGTGGACCCCCAACAATGCAGCATTGCATGCGATATGATTCGCTTCTCTGCAAACCCTTCCACTGTTGGTTCGGATAAGGAAACCGCTTACGATGCCAGTCGAACCAGCATGACTGCCTACTTTCAAAACCCCGGCTATGATTTTTCCCCCATCCTTGCAATCGAAGATAAAGTTCAACTGTTGACAGGGATTGAATTACTTTATTCCGAACCTATTCAAGGTCAGTGGTATAAACCAGGGCAGGAATTCAAACAGCACTTTGATGCCTTCACTTCGGATAAAGAAACAGTGCAGTATTATGGCAACCGACCCTGGACTGCTATGATTTATCTTAATGATGTTGAGGAGGGAGGTGCAACGGGTTTTCCTGTAATTGGAAAAGCAATGACTCCGGAAACAGGGAAATTAATCCTGTGGCAAAATACGAATAACGGGGTCATCATCCCGGAATCTTCGCATGCGGGCGAACCAGTGGTCAAAGGCGAAAAGTTTATTTTGACGAAGTGGTTTAGGGAAAAAGAATGGCCTTACTCCCTGCCTAGAAAATAAACTTCATCCTAAATTGCTGCAATCTTGTGAATTAACTGTGAAATATGGTATATTTTTAAGACCTTGCCAAAGATTTATGCAGTCACATAAAAGGTTGAACCATGTTGGATTTAGTAAACTCATTGGGTGGTAATAAAAAAGTCAACAGGCGTACCATGCTTAGTGTTGGTTCTATCTGCCTGGGTGGATTATCACTTCCTCAACTTTTTCAACTTCAGGCCCAAGCTGGTCAAACCGAAAAGAAGAATCGTGCAGTGATTGTGTTATGGGTTCATGGAGGGCCAAGCCATCTTGAAACCTATGACATGAAACCTGATGCATCATCTGAAATTCGAGGAAACTTTTCGCCCATTCATACTAATGTTCCGGGTATTGATGTCTGCGAACTTTTGCCCAAGCATGCTAAAATAGCGGATAAGTATACATTGTTAAGAAGCCTTGCGCATGATGAGGCGGATCATGGCTTTGGCACTC
The DNA here is from genome assembly GCA_009920765.1 of Planctomycetota bacterium. Classification (GTDB taxonomy): domain Bacteria; phylum Planctomycetota; class Planctomycetia; order Gemmatales; family Gemmataceae; genus UBA969. The sequence goes on from RFZJ01000024.1 coordinate 32,480, forward strand.
GTAGGCTTTGTACAGGTTACAAAAATGACATGCCCGGTTCAGCCAACGGCTATTCTTACTTTCCCGCAATGGAAACCTCGATCTATCGTTCTCTTGGAATGCTTAAGGATGGCCTGCCTGTATCAGTGAATGTTGGCCCATTCAAGGCTTCTACCCCCTGGCGCGGTCCGGGGTTCTTTGGAGCCAAGTTTGATGTACCACAATATTATGTTCATCCTTCCAACGGATTAACGCAGGGTGCGGATGGCATGCGCTTGAAGGTCGATCACACCCGTTTTGATGATCGCAAACACTTATTAAGCGGGTTTGATCAATTCCGTGCAAACCTTGATAATTCAGGTTCCTTTGATGCTCTTGATCAATATCAAAAACAGGCATTTGATGTGTTAACCAGCAGCAGGGTTGCAACTGCTTTTGATGTTTCAAAAGAACCAAGCAAACTTCGCGAACGCTATAACTCATGTGGTTTTGGCCAGGATTTATTACTTGCACGAAGGTTGGTCGAGTCTGGGGTTAATTTTGTTAATGTGTATATCAGTGGCCAGCCTTATGGTTCTGATGCCAAGGGTTATAACTGGGATGATCATGCCGTTAATTGGGATATGAACAAAGCAATGAAAGCGCGTCTACCCTGGTACGATCATATTGTAACTACGCTTATAGAAGACCTTCATGAGCGCGGCCTTGATGAAAAAGTGATGCTTGTTGTAACGGGCGAGTTTGGTAGAACTCCTAGATTGGAGCATAATGCGAATGGTAATATCGGCCGTGATCACTGGCCTAGTGCAATGTCGGTGTTGATTTCGGGAGGGGGTAAAAAACGGGGTGATATTGTAGGTGCCACCAATTCAAAAGGCGAAAACCCTAAGACCAGACGATACGATCCGCATGATTTTCTCGCCACCATTTATGATTATCTGGGGATTGATCCACAGACCAATTATCTGGATAATTCCGGGCGCCCCCATCCATTGGCCCGTGGACAGGTAATTGAAGAAATTATTTGATTCAACCATAACTATGCGAACACTACTTCAAATTACATGATAATTTGATATTTTAAGGAATTTTAGATGTTTATTGTTGGTGGTCGCAGAAAATTCTTTCCAGAATTAGATTCAAAAGTACTATTCACGGTATTTACTTGTTTTGTTTTGTTTTATGTCAATAACAATGCTCAGGCAGAATCTGCGGATATACCTCCAAAAATAAAAAGTTTCATTGTAAATCATTGCATTGATTGTCATTCAGGGGACAAACCCCGCGCAGCCTTGTCTCTCGAGGTTTCAAAACTTGACTTCTCCAATGCAGCCAAGCTCGAAAAACTCACCCGGGTTCACGACCGCATTCAAAATAATGAGATGCCACCTCCGAAGGAGGTTCAACCTTCAATTGCAGACCGGAAGGAATTTCTTTCTTGGATTGATGGCAGGTTGAAGAAGTCATACATCGAAAGGCAGAGCTTGGAGGGGCGCGTTTTAGTTCGCAGATTAAATCGATCAGAGTATGAAAACACCCTTCACGACCTTCTCGGAATTCAAATCCCCCTGAAAGACTTATTGCCAGAAGATAACCTTGTGGCCGGATTTGACAAAATCAGCAGTGGTCTGGAAATTTCTGCGACTCATCTAGTCCGATACCAAATTGCTGCGGACCGCGCACTTGAAGCATTGCTCCCAAATGATATCGTGCTGATGAAACCATTGATAAAACGCTGGAGTGGGAAAGAATTTCTGGAAAGCAGGCCCAAGCCTAATCGCCAGGGGACTGAGCCATTTGTTCGTTTTGAAGGTGATACGATTGTTTTGTGTGCAACCTTGTATAAGCATGGAAGTGTGACCACGGTGCATACACCGCTTCCTGGAAGATATAAAATCCGTGCATCAGTTAGCGCACTAAACACCGAAGGAAAACCTATTCCAGTGCTTATGGGAAAAATAAGTTCCGATAGGTTTGCTCACGAAAAACTGGAGCATGTGATTTCTATCCAAGATGCTCCTGCAAATAAAAAGCGTGTTATTGAAGTTGAAGTTGGGTTGCCCCGTGGAGAACAAATTTATCTTGAAGGCATGGGATTACCTTTTTTTTCTGAATTAAAGAAACAATTAAAAGACCAACCTGTAGCGCCCGATTTTAATGGGCCAGGACTTGCAGTGGACTGGATAGAACTTGAAGGGCCATTGGATGCAGGCAGGGGTTACCAGCAGTTTTTTGGTGGTTTACCTAGGGTGCCCAATCCTTTTTATGTCGATACACTTGCGGGAAAAACAATCAATACGGACTGGAGTAAATGGAACCCGGGAGAGTTTTCCAAGCCTCACAACAGGCTAAGGATGATCTGCAAAGAACCTAAGGCTGAGGCTGTCCGATTGATCCGGGAATTCATTCCGCGTGCCTTTCGTAAAACTGTTTCTGAAGATTTATTGAGCACTTATATTGGTTCAGCCCACGACATGCTTGACAAAGGGGAGCCTCTCGAGGTTGTATTACCAAAGATTTACAAGTCAGTTCTATGTTCTCCCTACTTTTTGATGCTGATTGAAAACCCTGGGATGCTTGATGATTATGCACTGGCTTCAAGATTGTCCTATTTAATCTGGGATTCAATGCCTGATGATGAATTGTTGGAAATTGCGAGGCGGGGTGAATTAATGAAACCTAATATCCTAAGGGAGCAAACCGAAAGGCTTTTGAAACATCCAAAATCAAATCGCTTTACAGAAAGCTTCACAGGCCAGTGGCTTGATCTTCGTAAAATCCATGAGATGAAACCCGACAACATGTATGGTGAATTCGATGACAAGCTAGCCTGGTCAATGCCCGAAGAAACTAAAAAATTCTTCCAGAAAGTATTGGATGAAAACCTTCCAGTATCCTCATTTTTCGATTCATCATGGACCATGCTGAATGAAAGGCTTGCAAGACATTATGGAATCGATGGGGTGGTTGGCATGGATTTACGGAAAGTTGAACTTCCTGCTGGGTCACACCGGGGAGGAATTATCACCCACGCAAGTGTTTTAAAGCTTTCCACGAATGCCACCTACACTTCTCCGGTTAAGCGGGGGGTGTGGGTGCTAGAACGAATTCTTGGGCTTCCTCCAGCGCCTCCGCCGCCCGATGTTGCAGCCATTGAACCTGATATCAGGGGCGCTGTAACCATTCGTCAGCAACTTGAAAAACACAAGACGGTAGAGGTTTGCGCTTCCTGCCATGTCAAGATTGATCCGCCCGGCTTTGCCTTGGAAAATTTTGATGTGATCGGGGGTTGGAGGGATTTTTACAGGACCAAGCAAGGCGGCGACGGTAATAAATATGTGGAATTGAAAAATTATCCCGGCCGAAAAGTCTGGATGGCAAAACCTGTTGAGGCTTCTGGCGACACCCATAAAGGCGAACATTTTTCAAACATTGATGATTACAAAAAGATTGTTCTTCTGGATAACGATCAGATTGCCAGGAATCTTGCAGGAAAACTTCTGGTTTATTCAACCGGTGCTACATTGCAGTATTCGGATCGTGAGGTGATCGAGCAAATACTTGGTTTAACCAAGAAAGATAATCATGGTTTTCGTTCTTTAGTGCATGAAGTTGTACAAAGCAGAATTTTTAAGACCAAATAAAAAGGGATAACAAATGCCAAAGCTTACGCGTCGTTCTTTTATCAAGGCGGGTGCTGTATCTTTAAGTCTGCCATTACTTGATGCTATGGTGTCGGAAAAAACAACTGCTGGGACAAAACCTGAATCTGGCATTCCCAACCGCATGGTATTGATCCACCGCCCCCTTGGAACCTATCACCCTTTTCTAGTACCTGAAAAAACAGGGCTGGATTACGAACCTACAAGGTATCTCAAACCCTTACAAGCTCACAAAAAACATCTTACCCTGATTTCAGGAATATCGCACAAGGGTTACCCCAATTCCCACCATACTGAATCTGCAATGTTTACCGGTGTTTCTCCGGAAGGGTTGGCTCGTGCGGATGATATCCATAACACCATTTCAATTGATCAATTGATTGCCGAAAAATTCGGTAACCAGACAAGGGTTCCAGGGCTTACCCTTAATACCGCTAATTGTGCTTCACTTTCCTGGAATAGGAAGGGGGTTCCCGTGCCCTGGGAAAGAAGCAAAGCAAATTTGTTCCGAAGGTTGTTTATTGATGGGACGCCAGAAGAAATAGCCAGGGAAATCAAAAGGTTGGAATATGGCAGAAGTATTCTAGATGGCATGAGAAACCAATTGAAAACCTTGAGTGCAAAGCTGGGTTCTGCTGATAAGGAAAGACTCGAGCTTTTGGAATCTTCAATTCGTGAAGCGGAAAAAATGTTGTTGCAGGATGAGGCCTGGGTGTCCAAGCCCAAACCCAAGGTAGAAGCAACTATAAGGCAGTTTGAGCAATCAGAGCATTGGGTTGCCAGCCAGCAGCAATGGTATAGTTTGATCCACCTTGCATTGCAGACAGATTCAACCCGGGTGGTTGTATTGGGATTGGGCGAGCAAGGGCAGCAAAATATCCCTGATCTTAACATTGGTCATCATGATGCTTCACATCACGGGAAAGACCCTGCAAAAATTGAGCAATTTGCTCGCTACGAGGAAAAAGAATACCAGACCTTTGCAGGATTTCTGGATAAGCTTGTGGCTACAAATGAGGCGGGAAAAAATTTGCTGGATAGCACACAAGTACTTATTGCAAGTAGTTTGGGGGATGCGTCTGCCCATTCATCAGATAATCTACCGGTGTTTCTTGCGGGGGGTGGATTCAAACACAAGGGGCACCTTGCGTTTGACCAGAAGAACAATTACCAACTGTCTAATCTTTATGTAAGGATGTTGCAAAAAATGGGCGTAGAGACAGAGAAATTTGGCGCAAGCACAGGGGTACTTGGTGATTTAGGTTGATCCTGATCAGCATCACTTGCCTCGTTCGTAATTGTAGGTGAGAGTTGATTTTGCCAAAGTGATACCCTTGATGGCTGAAAGCAATTCTGCCCGTGTAACCTTCTCCTTGTTAAACTTGGGTTCCTTGGATAAGGCATATATCGTGATGTTGTATCGTTTGATACCGGGGCCTTTGGATTTCATGGGGTCATAGCCTGTACGGTTTTTGTCATTAAACCCATCCTTGCCAATATTCATCGAATTCTTTGGCAAGCTATTAACCGAGGCAGGAATATTGTAAATAACCCAGTAGGATTTTTCATCGCCAGGCCCGGGAATGTGCCAAAGGGTAAGGGCATAAAACTTCGTTCCTTCGGGTGCGCCCTTCCATTCTAAAGGTGGGGAAACCCCTTCGCCATCGCCTGTGAATTCTTTGGGAAACGCCCCATCAGCTTTGAAGGCAGGGCTCGAAAGTTTAAAGGTTAAAGATTCAGGCACATCATCCTTGGTCACTTGTTTTTGATCAAAGTCATCCTTTTTCTTTTTGTCTTTGTCTTTGTCGTTTTTATCTTTCTTGTCCTTCTTATCCTTGTCTTTGTCATCTTGTTTATTGCGACTGCGATAAGTCTCGCTGGTTTCCTTGCCATTGGCATTTTGATAAACGAAGGAATAGGTGCCATCTTTATTGATGGTGTATTTCACCGCATTAGTTTTTCCTTGAAGATCGTACTTAAGGGTGTAGGTGTTTTTCTCATCATCTCTTATGAAGTCGGTGATTTTTGCACCTCGAAGTGGTTCGCCTGGTGGGCGTATCGGGTTATCCCGGGGTTGTGGATCAACCCGATCGCCTCGAATATTGACGATGCCTTTCAACCCACCATTAATGTAAGGAAATTTTTTCGTGGAGTAATAGCGGTAGCCATCGTTTTCCATTCGGCCATTGAATTCATCGAGGTCGGTGGGTTCCTTACCTTCGGAATCCGTGTAGCCATAGATGGGAAAACCATCGAGGGCATAAGCGATGGGGTTGCCCTTGCCTGCCAGTTTTTGAAGATGAACGGGTGCAATGTGATAATGGTAATCATCGCCTTTGCCACAATGCCCGCCGAAGTCGTCAAGTTCGCCTGCAAGATAAGTGTCATCGCCCCGATTGTTGAGTGCATTAAAGATGGGTACGCCATTGATTGCCAAGGCGATAGCGCCACTATAAAGGGCCTTTTTCCCTGAGATGGGTTTTGCGGAAAGCTTGGGTCGAAGAGTAATGCGCCATGCGTTTGAGCCTTTGTAAGGTTGGGGGATGGGTACTTGTTGTTGCCAGGCTTGGATGCCAACCATCATGGGGTGATCGGGAAACCCATTTGAGCCTACATAAAGATAGGAATCATCTTTACGAAGTTCGAGAGAGCTTTGATACGGTTCAAAATGTTTCATGATCTCTGAAGGTGGCGAGGTGTCCTTGGCTTCTTCGGTGAAGCATCCAAACAGGCATACCATCAAGAACGCAATCACAACCGTCATGGGATTTAATAGGTTATTTGCCTTACATACCTTCATCATTGCGATGAGTAAAATGAGAGCAAATAAAGTTGCAAGGAAGATAGTGGAAGCGTTTAGGGATGCGTTGGATGTCGCATCAAAGTTTGGCAGGTAAGAAAGTTCGTTAAAGTTGATGGGATGGCCATCATGCGCAAGAACCTGGGCGGTTGGAATGATGAACAGTAAGAATGAGAATATGAGGGTGGGGTAATGTATCATGTCATGGATTTCCCTTAGAACCATTGGTTTAATCAAGCATTATAACTGCTGAAGATTAAGATGAGATTAAGTTTTTTGCAAGCGCATGAATAGTTGTATTTTCTTCTTTTTCAGGAAAGGATTATGTTTGGCATCCAAAACTTTCTTTGGCTCCCTTTAAGAAGATGTTACCATGAGATTCAATACTTTTATGTACAACGGAGATTGTAAGATGAATCGAGTTTTTGCAGTATTTGTGAGTCTCTTTTTTCTTTCCTGCGTAGCCAATGCCGCTAATGTTGAGACTTTTGCAGGTACTGGGGTTAAGGGATTTTCGGGTGATGGTGGCCCAGCTTCAAAGGCTCAGCTAAACAATCCTTTCCATATTGCGCGTGGTCCTGATGGTGCCCTTTATATATGCGATGTGGATAACCACAGGGTTCGCAAGGTTGCCAAGGATGGGATTATCACCACGGTTGCAGGAAGTGCCAAGAAGGGGTATGCCGGCGATGGTGGCCCCGCAACTGCTGCGTCCCTAAACCAGCCTTATGAAATTGCCTGGGATAAAGCTGGGAATCTATTCTTTGTAGAAATCGGTAATCATGTGGTACGCAGGGTGGATGCCAAAACTGGAATCATCAGCACGGTTGCGGGTACGGGAAAGGCGGGCTTTGCAGGTGATGGTGGTCCTGCTATCAAGGGTCAGCTTAGCGCACCACATAGCCTGGCTATCGATGCTGCTGATAATATTTTTGTATGCGACATCATCAATCATCGGCTTCGTAAGATTGACATGAAGACCGGTGTGATTAGTACCTACGCGGGTAATGGTGAAAAAAAGACATCTCCTGATGGTTCGAAGATTGAAGGGTCTACCCTTTATGGACCCAGGGCTCTTTGTATTGCTCCAGATGGCATTTTCTGGCTTGCATTACGTGAAGGTAATGCGGTGCTTAAGCTTGATCCCAAGGGGGGCATTATTAATCATATTGCGGGCACGGGGAAATCTGGTTTCTCGGGGAATGGCGGGCCAGCCAAACTCGCTACCCTTGCTGGCCCCAAGGGTGTCAGCCTTGATGCATCTGGAAATGTTTATCTTGCAGATACGGAATCGCATTCCATCAGAATGATTGATATGAAAAAAGGAACATTGGAGCTATTGGTGGGTGATGGTAAAAAAGCAGATGGCCCGGATGGAGACCCGCTTAAATGCAGGCTTGCGAGGCCGCATGGTGTTTTTGTTGATGCAGATGGTTCGGTATTTATTGGGGATAGCGAAAACCATCGGGTTAGGGTGCTTAAAAAATAGTGTTCCGGGCGAATAGGGGTATTCTAAAAAGTGTATCCTTGCGGTAATTTGTGATACCATACAATTGCAATGCTTGTTTTAAATCCCGCCAAGTTGGAGCTTCTTCATGCAATTCGTTCTTCCATTTTTGTTGAGTGCTTTTGGCCTTGGATATGCTGCTGAATTGCCAGTTGATTTTAATCGGGATATCAGACCCATACTTTCAGAGAATTGTTTTTATTGCCATGGGCAGGATGGTAATAAACGCAAGGCAGATTTAAGGCTTGATCAAAAAGAATCTGCTCTCAAATCGGGTGCCATAGTTCCCAAGGATGGCGCCAGGAGCGAGTTGCTAAAAAGGATTCATTCGGATAAAGCTGATGAGTTGATGCCTCCTGCAAAATCGAATAGGCGACTCAACGCCGATCAGAAGAAGCTTCTCGAGCGCTGGATCAACCAAGGTGCGGAGTATAGTCCGCATTGGGCTTTTGTTGCACCAGTGCGCCCAACCGTTCCAACAGTAAAGGATAAAAGCTGGGTTCGTAACCCCATCGATGCCTTCGTGCTAGCAAAGCTTGAAGCTGCTGGCCTTGTGCCTTCTCCTGAAGCAGACAAAGTTACCTTGATTAAAAGGCTTTCGATCGATCTTACCGGCTTGCCTCCTTCGCCCAAAGAAGTTGATGATTTCGTTGCCGATAAAACTGAAAAAGCTTATGAAGCCCTCGTGGATCGGCTGCTTGCCAGCAAGCATTATGGCGAGCGTATGGCTTTGGGTTGGCTTGATGCTGCCCGTTATGCAGATAGCAATGGCTTTCAGCAAGATGGCGATACCTGGCAATGGATCTGGCGTGATTGGGTTGTAAGGGCGTTCAATGATGATCTTCCTTTTGATCAGTTCACCATTTGGCAGCTTGCGGGTGATCTTCTTCCTGATGCCACCCAAGATCAAAAAATTGCAACTGGTTTCAATAGGAATCATCTGCTAAATGGTGAGGGTGGAGCCATTGCAGAAGAGCAACGCAATGTAATCTTGTTTGATCGCATGGATACCACTTCGACCACCTGGCTTGGTTTGACCATGGCTTGTGCGCAATGTCATGATCATAAGTATGACCCCATCACACAGAAGGATTATTACAGTTTGATGGATGCGTTTAATCGGCTGCCTGAAAGTGGAACGCCCCAGTTCTTTTCATCACGCATCAGGGTGGCTGCACCATTTTTAGAGCTTCCTACAGAAGAAAATAAAGCCCAAATTGCAAGCTTTGAATCGATGATCAAGGCTGCAGAGGTTGATGCTAAAAAAGTAGTCGATGATGCTTACGAGAAATGGAGTAAGGAAGTGGTTGGGGACGTGAAAAAAGCGATGGAAAAAGGTATTCCAGAAAGCGTGCTCAAGATTTTGAAAAAGGTGGAAGCAGATCGCAGCGATGCAGAAAAGAAAGCCCTTGCTTTAGACCTCAGAAAGTACTTCGATGAAAAAGTAAAGGCCGGACTTACGGGTAAAGATGCTGCTGTAACCAAGCTGGAAGCTGTCAAAAAACAACTTAACGATTACAAGGGTGACAAGTTGCCGAGGGCAATGGTGATGAGCGATGCCAAGCCACGCGAAACCAAAATCCTTGACCGGGGCGAGTATCTCAATCCCAAGGAAAAAGTTTCGTTCAACACGCCAGAGTTTCTGCCCAAGCTTCCTAAAGATGCACCTTTGAATCGCTTAGGGCTGGCCCAATGGCTTGTTTCAAAAGATCATCCTTTGACTTCACGAGTTCAGGTCAACCGAATCTGGCAGCACTTCTTTGCCACCGGCTTGGTCAAGACTTCCGAAGATTTCGGGGTTCAAAGTGAGTTTCCCATTCATGGGGAATTATTGGATTGGCTTAGTGTTGAGTTTCGCGAGAAAGGCTGGCGAACCAAAGCCTTCCAAAAGATGATTCTCACCAGTGCAACCTATAGGCAGGCAAGTAAGGGCACTGCACAGCATCGTGCTCTTGATCCTGAAAATAAGCTTTATTCAAGGTCGGTAAGATTTCGCATGCCCTCACCGCTACTTAGGGATTGGGCCCTTGCAAGTTCTGGTTTGATCGATCTCAAAATAGGTGGAGCCCCTGTTTATCCTTATCAACCCGATGGTGTCTGGGAGGCACTTGCAATTACCAAGGAGCGCGACTTTACCTACCCCGCTTCTTCCGGGAAAGATCTTTACCGCCGAAGTTTATATACTTTCTGGCGCAGAACCGTTGGCCCTGCCAACATGTTTGATGCATCAAATCGCCAAACTTGTAGAGTCAGGCAATCCACTACCAGCACGCCATTGCATGCTCTTACGATGTTGAATGATCCAACCTGGGTGGAAGCTGCCCGTGTGTTGGCTCAAGAAAGTATGAAGGCGAATAAGGATATGGACGCAAGGCTTTTAGATGCGTTTCGTAAAGTGATTTGCAGAACGCCAACTGTTGAAGAAACTAGAATTCTAAGAAAAGCTTTTGAAAAACAAGAAGCAATTTACAAAGCCGACCCGATGGGGGCCAAGGCGTTTTTAACTGTCGGAAGTAGCAAACGGGATGAATCTTTAGAGTTGTCATCTCATGCAGGGTTAACTGCTGTTTGCCTTGCAATCATGAATTTAGATGAAGCAATGACAAGGGAATAATCCAACTATGATGCACCACCAATTTCTTAAAGATAACATATTAACCCGCAGGGAAGCTCTTGCTTCTATGGGAAGCGGACTAGGGACCGTAGCACTTGCAACGTTGCTGGGCGCCAATAATGCCCATGGGGTCGAAACAAAAAAAGGCACTGGTGGCCTTGCTGATTTACCTCATTTTGCACCCAAGGCTAAGCGTGTGGTTGTTCTTTGGCAAGGGGGTGGCCCATCTCATGTGGATTTGTTTGATGAAAAACCCATGATGAAAACCATGCAGGGAAAAGATATCCCCGATACCATCCGGGGTGGTACCCGTCTTTCCACCATGTCCAGCGGTTATGGCAAATGGCCCTGCCTTCCAGCAATCAAACCATTCAAAAAGTTTGGTCAGTCTGGTATTCCACTTAGCGAGATGCTCCCTAATATTGGTCAGATTGCTGATGATATTTGTGTAGTACGAAGCATGAATACAGAGGCGGTTAATCACGCCCCTGGTGTTACTTTTTTCATGACTGGTGCACAAACCCCGGGCAGGCCAAGTCTGGGTTCGTGGCTATCTTATGGGCTGGGCAGTGAAACTGAAAACCTTCCTACTTTTGTTGTCATGACTTCAAGCGACAAGGGGAGAACTTGTGGCCAGCTTTTCTTTGATTATTACTGGGGCAATGGCTTTTTGCCCAGCAGGCTTCAAGGCGTTCGCTTCCGCAATACGGGCGATCTTGTTCCCTACCTTGCAAACCCTGCTGGTGTCAGTCCTTCTGCCAGGCGTGCCTTGCTTGATGATATTTCTGAACTCAATGCCAAACACTTGGCGAATGTGGGCGATCCGGAAATCGATACCCGAATTGCCCAGTACGAGATGGCTTTTAAAATGCAGACCAGTGTTCCAGATCTGGTGGATTTCTCCAAAGAATCAAAAGCCACCATCGAACGCTATGGCCCCGATGCTCTCAACAAAGGTACCTTTGCCAACAATTGCCTCGTTGCACGCAAGTTGCTTGAAAGAGGCGTGCGTTTTGTGCAATTGATGCATTCCGGTTGGGATCAGCATGGCAACCTTTTCACCCAACTCGAAAACCAGTGTAAAGATACCGAAGGCCCTTCCGCAGCATTGGTCAGGGATTTAAAAGAACGCGGCATGCTTGATGATACACTTGTGATCTGGGGTGGCGAGTTTGGCCGTACTCCTTTTGGCCAAGGCGACCCTGCGAGCCCCAAGGGTCGGGATCATTTCGGCAAATCCTTTAGCTGGTGGATGGCTGGTGGCGGCATCAAGCCCGGCAGTGTTTATGGTGCCACCGATGATTTTGGCTGGAACATCATCAAAGACCCGGTTCATGTTCATGATATGCAGGCGACTATTCTTCATCTTTGTGGAATTGATCATACCAAGCTTACTTTCAGATATCAGGGCAGGCAATACAGGCTGACCGATGTGCATGGCAATCTTGTAAAGGGAATCCTTGCCTAACTATTGACGGGAAAGATTCATCATGAAAACGATTCCATTGCCTTCATTTAGTTTCATGATTGCAGTTTTTCCAGTTTTCATTTCTATTGCTGGTGCTCAACCCAATAATATCACTTCATTGATTGGATACACGGAGCTTAAGACGAACCTTGATGGCGGCAGGCATATGAATGTGCGCACCATGCGTGCATCGTTGGTGAAGTCTGATGGAACATCCCCAGGCAAGATTGCCGAGCAACTGATTACCGAGCCAGATTCTTGGACCCAGTTTGCAGGGTGGTCCCCGGATGGCAGGCAGGCAATCGTGGTTCGGGGTTGGGAAGATTACGAAAACGCACAATGGGAGGAGAAAAACAAGACTTTCCGACACACCAAGAGGGGGTATCTGGTTGATTCATTCTTGGTGGATTTAGAAACGAAGAGGCCTACTAATGTGACAGGGGTTGACCGGGTCAGTTTTTATAACACCGGCTTGTTCTTTTGGAAAAATGAGCCTGGCAAACTTGGGTTTACTGCTATCATCGATGGGAATTCACATCCTTTTCGCATGGGCATTGATGGCAAAAACAAAATTGATCTAACCAAAGAATCCAAGGAGTTCTCTTACGGGTTCAGCAGTTCCCCTGATGGCAAGCGCATTGCCTACCATAAAAATTATCAAATTTATATTGCTGATGCAGATGGTAATAAGGCCCAAAAGATTGAAACTCAGAACCCTTTTAATTTTTCACCTGCCTGGTCGCCTGATGGTTCGTACTTATTGTTCGTTTCGGGAGAACATTATAACTGCCATCCCTGTTTGGTTAAAGCTGATGGCACAGGATTTAAAAAAATCGCAGATCGAGGAGGTTATCGAGGTGTCGTGGATTTTCTCGATGTTCCTGATTTTCATGGCGGTAGCAGTGATGTACCCTGCTGGGCGAAGGATGGTAAGTCTGTTTTTTACACTGCCATCGCTGATAACAAGGTCGAGCTTTATCAAATCAACCTTGATGGAACCATTACGCAATTGACCAAATCGAAGCCCATGACTTTGCATTACCATCCCCAACCTTCCCCGGATGGGAAGCACCTTGTTTATGGTTCCAAACGCGAGGGTGTCAGGCAATTGTTTGTCATGAATCTTGAGGATAAAACGGAAAAGCAAATCACTAATTTAAAGGTTGGAAATGCCGCAATGTGGCCTCATTGGCAGCCCTCAAAGTGAATAAAATCAAAGTTACCAATGGAGTTGTACAAATGAGTGTTTCAAAATCAGCTAAAATCATTGGGTTAATAACCCTATTGATGATTTTGTCATCTGGATTTTCAAATGCTGATCCTTTGCAGGATGCCACCAACGTTTCTGATGATGCAACGGTGAAAAAAATCACAGCGTTGTTCAAGGTTCATTGCAACAGATGCCATGGTGAAAAGAAACCTGGTGGCATGGTCAGGCTTGATAACCTTCCTTTTGATTTAAATTCTCATTCTGATATTTGGTTTAGTGTTCGCGAGCAAATTGATCAGGAACTCATGCCTCCTGACAACTCTCAAAAGTTTCCCAAGGCAGACGGTAAAATAATCATCCAATGGATAGACAGACAGTTTGAAACCTTTGCTCCCAAACTGCCCAATAAAGGCAACCAAATCCCACATGAGCTGCTTTTTGGCAAGGAGATTATCAAAGGAAATAGTATTGGGGATCGTGTTTGGCGTTTGAACCCTGAATCCTATAAGGGCCTTTTACGGGATGTCAACAAAGCCCGCTTGGATGGAATTGTGCAGCCTTTTTCTTTGATTACAGAAAGGGGTATCAAAGATTTTGCAAGCCTTTATACGATCGATGAACCCAGTACTGAAATTCTCATGAGGAATGCTGAAATCATGGTGAATGCACAAACCGCCCATGAATTCAGGGAAGGTGTTTTAAAGGGTAAAAATGATAGCATACGCGAATTTGTCATGCTGA
>RFZJ01000231.1 GCA_009920765.1 Planctomycetota bacterium
CTTAGGAGCTCGCTCGCTGAGCGGCCGCCAGCGGCGGCCTTATTTTTCTCAACACGGATGCGGGACGGGACTTGGGTTTTGGGTCTCGGGCGGACGTACCAAATATTTGGCTCGCTCCTGGTAAAAAAGCGGCGCGGGGCGCGCCGTGGGCAAGACGTCTTAGAACGCAATTTCGACGATGGTGGGCAACACTGACCCGTTGCCCACCAGGCTTAATTTGGTGCTGAAAGGGTACGAGATTGCCACCGACGTAAGATGCTCAAACCGGTGCAATTCGGACATGCACAGCTCTAGCGCACTACGGGCTGCAACTTGACCCTTGTCTAAAGGGTAGAAAGGGTTATTTGCGAGGTTTAAGTCGGTGAGGGACTCCGGGGCATACTTCAAGACCGTCATCACACTATCGGCGTGCTGCAGAGCGTTCTGCATATTCAACACCTTGAGCGCCGGCAGCAGCTGCAACGCCCTTGTAAACGCGACTAGGTCAGCATCAATGCGCATATACTGTAATGAAATGATCAAGGTGGTGAGCGCCACCATGGGCTGTCCGTATGCCTCTAAGGCCTTCACAAACGAGAAACCCAAGTTGGTGCTGTCGAAGTCAAGCCAGGTAAGGCGCTCCAGCGATGCAAGAATTCTTTCCATGCCCGCATTGGTTTGATTGCACACAAAGACGGACTTAAGCGCCAGTCTGTTGAGCCCCCTGTTTCCACCTATCAAGATTTCTAGGGACTGGAGTTTCTCCAAGGGCATTCTCGAGATTTCGAGGACCTCCAGCTTCTCCGCACTGGTCAGCGCCGACATCGAGGGCTCCAGCAAATTCAGGCCGTCGGCACCCGTACTGCAACCCATTATCAGCGTGGTGATCGCGCTGAGCTCCCCCCTTAGGATTAGGTGCCTCTTGTTGCAAGATAAGTCCAAACGCTCGAGGTCGCAGGTAATGCGCACCTCGTCGATGTCATTGCCCGCGGCATTCAACGTCTTAAGGTTTCGGAGGCGACCGAAGATGTCGTCGCGCACCCCACAGTCTGAGACATTCAGCTCGGTCAGTTGAGTCAGGTCGGCCAGGCGAATAATGCTGTCAGGGTGCAGGTAGTTTTTTGAGACATTCAGCGCGGTCAGGCTCGAGGGTAGGTCGTGCATGGCGGTGGTGTCTGTCAAACCACACCCCTCGAGGTCCAGCTTCTTGAGGCGCAAGTCCTTCAAGAAGTTGGTGGAGGAGATGAGGTGTCCTGAGAGATTCAGAGACTCAAGCCGTGCGAGCCGCCCTAGAGCAACCTTAAAGCGATGATCCAGAGCGCATGAGTTGGAGGGCTCAAGGATGATGTTCAGCCCAACGAGGGACCCCTCGCAGGCTCGGAGGCACCGCGTTAGCTCATATGGGCTGCAGCAAGTGCCTCGTGTCTTCAGCTCAATGACGGCCCCCGTCTTGACCAGCGAACGCAGCATGGTCGGGCTTGGCACAATATAGCAAATACTGATGGAGATGTTGTCGCCGAACCCCCTGCGGCAGGAATCATACCCTTCGCGCGAGGCTAAACAGAGCGGTCGGTATACATACTCCTTCCCGATTATATACGGACGCAAGCGAACGCACAGCCGCTTAGATGCGGCCCGCAGGTGCTTCAAATCCTTAAGCCCGAGACAAGCGAGTATATTATTTGCTATAAGCTCGAGGAAGAGGTTTTCGAATTGGTTGCCTTCCTCCATGAGATGGTCAGGTTATTGTACTCCTTGGATGTTCAGTTTTAGCAGCTGCAGTTCTTATGTCTCCTCAATGCAGAGACGGGCCTTGGTTTTGGGCATATTGATTATTCGGCCCGCACCTGGTAAAGAAGCGGCGCGTGATCAGCATATCGGCGTTAATCGTAGGTTTGCATCAATCAGACTTGCGGCCTTTTTTTCTCGACACAAAAGCGGCGCATGGGCGCGCCGCCGCGGGCCGCACGCGATGCGCGCTCTTTTTTTATCCCAGTTGATTTCCGCTCTCGCCTCAGTGAACCAAATCGAGGGCCTCAGTGAACCAAATCGAGGGCCTCAGTGAACCAAATCGAGGG
>RFZJ01000232.1 GCA_009920765.1 Planctomycetota bacterium
CAGCATAGAGGCAGCCCGGGCAGGAGAGTTTGGCAAAGGTTTTGCAGTGGTGGCAAGCGAAGTAAAAGAACTTGCCAAGGAGACATCCAAGGCGACTGAGGATATTCGGACGAAAATTGAGGGAATTCAATCCGACACCAGGGAAGCAGTGAGTTCCAACGAGAAGACCCGCAATATCATCAGCAAAATCCATGAGATTCAAAATACGATAGCAGGAGCGGTGGAAGAGCAGGCTGCAACCACTCGGGAGATTACCCGGAATGCAGCGGATGCAGCTACGGGAAGTTCGGAAATAGCCAAGAATATATCCGGGCTTGCAGAAGCAGCCCGAAGTACCTCGAAGGGTGCAACTGAATTGGAAACAGCAGCAGTGGGTTTGGATAACATGGCTTCTGAATTGGAAAAGATCGTAAAAACTTTTCAGATAAAAGCATAGTGAGTTTGAAAGACAACAAATATTGAGTTTGGTTTGGCCATCGAAACAATGAATTTTAAAGTGAGGGTTCGTCATGAATATTCTGCAAAGGCTTCTTCTTATTTCTGCCAGTTTTCTGCTTCCGATTTCTGTGTTGCTGTATTTTACAATTGACGGAATACAGGATCGTATTGATTTTGCAGTACTGGAAAAACAAGGGAATACATTCCAAAGGCCACTGGAAAAAATCTTGAAAGCTCTCTTGATCCATAAGAACGCTGCATCTGCGGTTCTTGCTGGTGATAACTCTTCCAGCGTAATTGTTGCAAAAGAACAATCTGCATTGGATTCTGCGTTACGCACCTTGGAAAGTGTGGACAAAGAGCTCGGGGCGGTTTTGCAATTCACCCAGGATGGCCTAGCCAAGAGAAAAAGGGATGATGCTAGGGTTGATAACTTATCTAGGAAATGGGATCAACTTAAAAAATCCTGGCAGACTTTATCCCTGGATGTTTGCAAGGCTGAACATGATAGCCTTATTAAAATCGTACGTACCATGATCACACATTTGGGCGATACCTCGAATCTTATTCTAGATCCCGATCTGGATTCTTTCTATCTGATGGATGTAAGCCTGGTTGCTTTGCCTCAGGCGCAGGAAAGGATATCCACTTTGCTTTCTCTTTATGGCTCAGCCGTAAAAAGTGGTTCCAAGAAGGAAGACGATAAAATCGCAATATCTGCCCAATTGACTCTTTTTTCGCAAAGTGATCTGGATAGGATTTTTGCGAGTATTGAAACTGCAATGAACGAGGATAATAATTTTTATGGGAAATCAGAATCGCTGCACAAAAACCTTCCTTCTCCAACTGACAAGCTTAAGAAAAGTACAGAACACTTTGTTAAATTGCTTCAAAACATCAAACCCGAGCAGTTAAGTAAAGTCGATTCAAAAATTCTTGAGGCTGGTAATGATTGCCTTGAAGATTCTTTCAGCCTATGGGATATCTGCTCTACCGAACTTGAAGAATTGCTGAATAAAAGAATAATCAAGTTTAAGTATGATAGGTTTTATTCACTGTTACTTTCTGCACTCGCACTTTCTATGTCGTTTATTCTTGTGTGGTATATTGGGAAGGGGATTACCGTTCCTATTCGCACCAGCAGTGCAAGGCTCGACAAACTTGCCAAGGGTGATCTTGCCTCCGTGGTTGAAATCCAAGGACAGGGAGAATTGGGAGCAATGTCGCAATCGCTATCCAAGGCAGTTGCAGGTATGAACAACGCCATCGTCTTAATTTCAGGGAATGCTCAAAAGTTGATCCATTCTTCCTCTAATCAAAGGCAGGTCAGTCGGAGTATGGTTGCCAACGCAACCGAAACTTCTGCCCAGGCCAACGCTATTGCAAGCGCAGCAGAGGAAGTCAGCGTAAACATTCAATCAGTTTCCGGGGCCGCAGAGGAGATGGGTGCCACCATTCGAGAAATTGCCAAGCAGGCACAGCAAGCCGCCCAGGTTGCAAACGAAGCTGTTACAATTGCTGAAACAGGGAACAAAGCGGTGCTAAGGTTGGGGGAAAACAGCAACATCATAGGAAATGTGATCAAGGTAATCACCTCGATTGCAGAGCAGACC
>RFZJ01000233.1 GCA_009920765.1 Planctomycetota bacterium
GCCCGGGGCGCATGCTCATCATGCCAACCAAGCGAAGCTACAAACTCAGGCGCCCAACCATAACGCCAAAGTTCAAGCTTATAGGCTTCCACTGAATGCACCCGGAACTCCGAAGATTCACCCGAACAAACCTGCTTAGGCCAGGCATAACCTACCAAAGAATCTGAAAGCATGCGGAAGTGATGCGCGGTATTCAATGGCCAGGAAAGATGCGAGATTTTTGCCCCATAACCCTGCTTTTGAAGCACAACCCGATAATTACCCTTGGGCAATTCCAGATGCACCGCACCCGAGGCCCGGGATCGGCATTCCCACGTTTGACCCACCTCATTGCTGAATTCAAGCAACACATCAGGCAATGCAGAATATTTCTCATCACTTACATAACCAATTAGCATGGCAGCCTCCGGAGATGGAACCATGTTCTATTTTTTACCAGACCCTAATAACCAATGCGACAAGATTCAACTTTAAGCTGGTGACATTCAATTCAATTGCTGCTAAATTTGATCCAACAACAAAGGAAAGGCCCGCCATGGCCCACGCTGATCCCATAACCAACACCAACACAACCCAGCCCACCAAGGCTAGGTTAATTTTAGTACTTTGGCTATGCGGTTTATCCTCTGTTTTATACCTCGATCGCATCTGCATGTCACAGGCGGTCGTACCCATCCAAAAAGAATTAAATCTCTCCAACACCCAGATCAGTTATGTAATGATGGCTTTTTCTCTAGCCTATGGGTTGTTCGAAGTGCCCACAGGCAGGCTGGGCGATAGGCTTGGCTCGCGACTTGTTCTTACCCGCATCGTCATCTGGTGGTCTGCTTTCACCGCATTCACAGGCGCTTGCACAGGCTTTTGGTCTCTACTTTCAGTCCGCTTTCTTTTTGGCATTGGCGAAGCAGGCGCTTTCCCCAATGCTGCCCGTGTCATTTCTCGTTGGTTCCCCACCACCGAACGGGGCAGGGTTCAGGGCATAATGCTCGCTTCCGCACAATTCGGCGCAGTCGCTGCCCCCATCGCAGCAGCAGCCCTTATCGAATCCATCAAATGGCAATACACCTTCGCAGTCTTTGGCCTAATCGGAATCCTTTGGGCTTTGGGATTCTGGTACTGGTTTCTCGATAACCCAGCCCAGCACCCCGCTGTCAACCACCTCGAACTTAAACAGATCCAATCAGAATCCGTGCTGCAAACCTTCACCCATTCCCCCATTCCCTGGCGAAGCGTTCTGACCAACCGGGGCATCCTTATACTATCCCTCATCATGATCCTGGGCGCTTTCTACACTTACTTCTTTTATTCCTGGTTTCCCAAATACCTTTCCGCCGCCCGCGGACTCGACAACATCACCACAGGAAAACTTTCCTCCATGGTGCTTGCAGGCTCCGCTGTAGGCATGTTGTTTGGTGGCTGGCTTGCCGATAAAATTCCCTCTTGGTTTTCGAACTCCGTAGATGCCAGGCGCTTTCTGGGCGTAACCTGCTACCTGGTTGCTGCGGTATGCCTTTACACAGGTATCCGTTGCGATAATCCGTGGGCACTTGCATCGCTTTGGGGCGCCTCTTTTTGTGCCATGCATGTCACCCTACCCAACTGGTGGTCGGTTGCGATTCCACAATCAGGCGCTCATGTGGGCGCACTCTTTGGCTTAATGAATGGCATGGGCACCGTGGGTGCAATTGCTTCGCAATGGTTTGTCGGGGCCTACTCGGATTACCGATCCCAACAGGGATTTTCCGGCAGAGCCCAATGGGATCCACTCTTTGATGTTTATTCAGTTTGCTTGGTATTAGGGGCAGTCGCCTGGTGGGCCTATCGCTTCCACCCTCTTGAAGATATTCAACCTCAAGAACCTTCCACAAATCCCTTTTAAATCAATCGTCAAGCTGCGATGATTATACAAGTTACTTTCCCCAGTAGTTCTTGTTCAAGGAATTCACCCATGAAGAAAACATCCCCCCTAATCTTAATTCTTGCGATCACCATAGGCACTTATCTATTTACTTCAAAAGTTGATGCTGCAGATAACCCCAA
>RFZJ01000234.1 GCA_009920765.1 Planctomycetota bacterium
AACCCTTGGCATTTGGATAGCAAATTTTTGGAAACTTCCCGTAGAAATTCAGGCACAGTCTCCTTCAGCGGAAATTGCTACAAAGGAAAATCGAACCGTTCTACCCCCCATTCAAAAAGAATTCCAAGGCAAAATCGGGATGAATTTTAAAGAATCTACACCTGATTGGAATCCTGTCATTCCCATAAAAGCCCCAGCAGGTGCACCTAACATCATTTTAATTGTCCTCGATGATGTTGGTTATGGACATTTAGGATGCTATGGAGGGCCTATCCAAACCCCAAACATCGATAAACTTGCATCAATCGGACTTCGTTACAACAACTTTCATACTACCGCTCTATGTTCGCCCTCCCGTGGCGTGTTGCTAACCGGCCGTAACCATCACGCAATCGGCCTGGCAGCAATCACGGAAGGAGCAACTGGCTTTCCGAGTAACTACGGTAATATTCCCAAAAGTGCTGCTATGATTCCTGAAACACTTAAGCAAAATGGCTACAACACGATAGCCTTAGGCAAATGGCATCTTGCTCCTTACACCGCTTATACTGCTGCTGGGCCATTCGACCGATGGCCACTTGGGATGGGATTTGAAAAGTACTACGGATTTCTCGGCGGAGAAACTGACCAATGGGCGCCTCTTTTGTGTCAGGACAACCACTTCATTGACACCCCGACCGGCAGTGGTTATCACCTCACTGAAGATCTAGTGGATCACACCATCAACTATATTCGCGATCAACAGCAGGCAAATACTGGGCGCCCTTTTTTCACTTATCTTGCTCTTGGCGCCTGCCATGCCCCTCTCCATGCCCCAAAAGAATACATTGCAAAATACAAAGGCAAGTTCGACCAAGGATGGGACAAAGTTCGCGAGGAAACTTTTGAAAGACAAAAGAAAATGGGAATCATCCCCAAGAACTCCGTCCTTCCACCTGCCAACCTGGGAATTCAAGCCTGGGACAATCTAAGCGACAACCAGAAGAAAGTGTACTGCAGACTTCAAGAAGTTTTCGCAGGGTACCTTGATCACGCCGATCATCATTTGGGCCGGTTGTTCAGTATCCTTGATGAAATGAAAATCCGCGACAACACCTTAGTCATGATAGTTTCTGACAATGGGGCATCTCAGGAAGGCCTGCAAAATGGTACACTCAACACTGATCGCTACCGTAGCTTTTTCCCTGACACAATCCCCGAAATGATCAAAAATCTTGATCAAGCTGGTGGGCCTTCTTCAGATCCACATTACCCAATGGGATGGGCAATGGCCGGAAACTCCCCTCTAAAACGATGGAAGCAAGATACCCACGCAGGCGGTAATACCGATCCATTCATTGTCTCTTGGCCTGCCAAAATAAAGGATGGTGGTTCTATTCGAAAACAATACCACCACCTAGTCGATGTTGTTCCAACCATACTGGAAATTATAAACCTCCCTGCACCTACTTCCGTTAATGGCGTTCCCCAAATGTCTCTCCATGGCGTAAGCATGACTTATAGCTTTTCCGACGCCAACTCCAAGACCACAAAAAAAGTGCAATACTACGAAATGCTAGGCAGCAGGGCTATCTGGTCTGATGGATGGACAGCCGTTACCTGGCACAAAAAAGATTCTTCCTGGGATGACGATATTTGGGAACTTTATGCAGATGAAGATTTCACCCAGTCCAACGATTTATCCAAAAAACACCCAGACAAACTTTCACAATTGCAAAAACTCTGGCAATCCGAAGCCGAAAAATACAATGTGCTGCCTCTCGATGACCGACGGTTCGAGCGGGCTGCCGATCCTACTCGACCCGTTGCTGCACTTTCAAAAAAACTTTACACGTTTTACCCCGGAACTTCCATTCTCCACCCACTTGCATCTCCTCAGATAATGGGAAAAGAGCACTCAATCTCTGCACATGTTGAAATACCAGTGGGAGGGGCGGAGGGAGTTCTGGCTTGCAGTGGGGGAGAATTCGGAGGTTGGTCGCTTTTCATGAAAAACCAAAAGCTTCACTTTGTGCACAACTATTTAAAAATTCAGGAAT
>RFZJ01000235.1 GCA_009920765.1 Planctomycetota bacterium
TCAAGGTACCACCAGGGGCTACGGTACCAATAGCGGGAGTAAGACTTCCAACCGTTCCACCAGGACCAGTCAAGGTGCCATTGGTAAGCGTAATGGTCAACGCGGAACCTAGTGTTCCGGTTACATTCAAGGTTCCATTGGTCACATTGATACTATCACCCGTTGTCACTCCAGCAGTGGAATCTGCTGAGAGGGTAAGCGTTCCTACGCCAAGTAAATTGAAAGAACCTGTACTTTGTCCATTTAAGCTGATGAGGCTGGCAAAAGTACTTCCAGCACTTGCAGAATTCAGGATTAATTGAGTGCCACCTGATATTGTAATTTTACTCAAACCTGGCCCGATGTTAAATGCACCACCCGAAACAATGGTGCCTGCCAAGCTAACATTCGCCAAGGATCCACCAGCGATGGTTGCGCCTGAAGAAAGAATAGTGGTGGTGCCAAAAAAATGGATATCACCGGTGTTCAGAAACACAGGTGCACCATGGATAACTGCAGTGTGGCCAAAATTAAAAGTTAAATTGTAAGATTCTGCGGTGGTTGTCAAACTATTGCTGATAACGGTTTGCCCATTAAAAATAACCGAATGGCTTGTATCTAAAAGCACCACATCGGCAGCGGTGAACGCACCATTAAAAAGCACATCACCTGAGTTGATCACGGTAACCGTGTTTAACGCAGTGGTTTGGCCAACGCTGGTCAGGGTGATAGTACTTCCAACAACTGCAGGGGCTTCCAAGGTCAGGTTTTGCGCACCATTGACAGTACCTAAGGTGATATCGGCACTTGTGCCAGATACCTTCATGGAAACGGCACCGGTCAGATTGATGGCCATGTTATCAATTTGAATACTACCTGCAGTGGTGGTGATATTAGCACCTAGGTTCAAGGTACCGGTACCATTATCAAATACACCTAAGACCGCGGTAACATTCGCACCGCTGGCCAGATTGAATGTGTTATTTGAATCTTGAGTGGAGAATCCCACTTGATATCCAGAAGTGAGGGTTGCATCCTTGGCAACATTCAGGGTATTAGTCTGAGCAGAAACATTTAAATAAATACTGCCATTGGTGGAAATCGGCTTGTTCACATTTACCGTACCGGCGCACCCTGATGAGATGGAAATGCCCCTCACAGGAATTGTATAGATACCCGTTGTGTAAACTTCACCATTGATGTCCAAGTTGCCATTACCAATGTCATTATGACCAATAATAAGATAAATATTTCCATCAGTGCCGGTGGAAACATCACCATTAATAGTGATATCGCCACCATTATCATTATTAATATAAATTTCAGACGAAGAACCCTTACCGGAAATTTCCCCCGAGGTGGTGATGTTACCCGTATCGCTAACAATCTCAATATAAGCACCACCATTTTGATCGGTGGTAATGCCGGCCACGCTGATGGCACCACTGCCAGTAGATTCAATAGTAACATGGCTCTTGCCAGTGATGTTGCCAGTTACGGTGATTGACCCGTTAACGCTAGTAAGGTCGATCGTTGTTGTACCGCCGGTCCCTGTGATGGTTTTAGCAAAGGAAACAGTTCCGGTTCCTGAGGTTTTAACCACTAAATTATTTACCACAGTTACAGCTTCAGCAAAAGTAACTGAAGATGTAAAAGGAGTGGTATTCCCAACCTCAATACGAGCAATATTTATTGTGCCAGACGCCAACAAGGAATTGCTACCATTGATAGTAAACACATCCAAAGTTGGAGTAGCAGCAGTACCACCTACAGCACCACCAAGGGTAATAGCACCATTCGCCGCAGTAAGAGTCAAATCATTCGTTGCTGCAGCACCATCAATTTTACCAGTGATATTAATTGTTCCCGTTCCATTTACCGTAATTCCGGGTACTATTTGTTGGGTACTATCAGCGGCAGTTACCAAATTCCCAACTACCAAGGCATTGGCACCTGCGCCAACGGTAACTGCATTTGCAATCCTAGTAGCCTTGGTTGCATCGGAAGCTTC
>RFZJ01000236.1 GCA_009920765.1 Planctomycetota bacterium
AACTGGGGCTGTACCCCCTGCAATAGCTGTAACACCATCATTACTTAAAGAACCGGATGCAGTAACAGCCTTGGCAAAGGTGATGGATGTAGCAAAATTTGTCACAGCAACTCCAGCAGCATTAACTGTACCAGAAGCCAAGAAAGAACCGGTACCAGTAGCTATTAAATTCCCCATAGCAGTGCTGGAAGAGCCAACATTACCCGTGAGGGTGATGGCACCAGAACCTGCAGTAAGGGCAAGATCATTACCAGCAACACTAGCATCAATATTGCCTGTGATGGTGATGTTTCCAACGTTTTGCGTGGTAATCGCAGCAAGAGAAGGGTCCGTGGAAATCAGATTCCCTGTAACAAGCGCATTAGCGCCATTGAGTACATTTACAACGTTTGCAATCTGGGTTGCCTTGGTTGCATCGGAAACTTCCGAGGTAAAACCGCCAACTGCAGAAGTTGTAACCGTATTCCCAAAGATAACATCGCCCGCGGTGGACTTGGCATTCACGCTGGCTGCAGAAACAATACCAAAAACGCTGACATCGCCGGTGCCGGTAAGCAGAATATCACCTGCGGAAACTGCTGACAGGTTGATGGCGGAAGCTTTAGAAGATACCGTTGCATTAGTGGTAGTGATTACCCGAGGTACTGTTGATTGCAACATTGTCGGAAAGACTTGCATTACCAATGTTAATGTTGCCAGAAGTGGTGGCTACATCGCCAGCGGTGCTGATACTGGAAGCAACAAGAGAAACATTACCGGTGGCAGCAGTGATATCGCCAGCAGCAGCGATAGTTAATGTTTCAATACCTGCAGTGATTAATGCACCGGTACCCTTCAGAGCAACAGCCCCGTTGATTGTAAGAGTATCTCCTGTGCCAGTGTCAGTATCTACACTGAGTGCAAAATCGGTGTTAAATGCTGTACTATTAATACTGGAAATAACAAAATTGTTATTGTTTGAATTGCCTATAAGTGACAGTTCTTTAACATTGGAAGAACCGGAGATTACTGAAACCGTGTAATCATTAGTCGTACCTATTCTTGTTACCGTCACCGTGGTGCTACTACCAGCAGAAACCAGCGATTGAGAACTAACCGTAAGAGTACCATTAGCATTGGCCACGACTGAAAAATCTGCACTATCTGAAGTTAAAGATAAAACTCCAGTGTTAGTTGTAAAATCTGCGAGTACCGCCGCAACAGGTGTAATTCTTTCTTCAAGGCCGACGAGTTCAAGCCTTCTACTTTGCAAACGAGTTTTGATTTTGGAATTGGACTTTTTAGGGCCAAAGAGACTGCGAAGGAAACTACCCATGGATGAACCCTTTTAAATGAATGAATCCTTGGAAATACAACCCTGAAAAATCCATGTCATCAGGGGTAATGATAAGACATCGGCAAAGGAGCGAAAGCAAACTTCCTAAATTAACAGCATCATAGATAATGATAGAACTATTGGGCCTAATAATCAAAATTAATCACCTCTATTAACCCAAAACCTCTATTTGCTATAAGCAATAAAGTTTCACCAAGCAGCACTATTTGACAAAGTGTAGTCTAATAAAAAAGCCAGCCTGGGTTGAACCAGACTGGCTTAAGATTCCCAACAAAGATGTCAACTATACGACATTATCTGCCAAGGTTGGGGTGCCAAACAAACCACCGGTGAACGCTGGGTTCATGACGAACAAGTTGTCGGTTTCGGTCAGGCTGGTTGCACCAACGCTGAATACTGAAACACGAGGACCACCGGTTGGGCCAGCAAGAGCTACTGCGTAGTCTTGGCCGATGGAATCTTCTGCCACACCTGCTCGGATAGCACCGGTGAAGCCTGCGAAAGGCACACCAGCGATACCGGATGTTGCGGAATCAACAATCACACCATAGCCACCGTTGCTGGTACCAACAACCAAGTCAGCTACGCCGCCTGAGTTGAAGTAACCAACAGCCAAGCTAAGGCCACCTACTGAAGTGGTGTTGTTG
>RFZJ01000237.1 GCA_009920765.1 Planctomycetota bacterium
TGGGTTCAGAGAAACTGGAAGAGTTAAGGTCATGGTCCCCTAAATTAGCGCCAGGTGGAAGTTAAGGATTTTGGAAGGAAAGGGGCCAAGGGGATGAAGAAAAAAGTGTTCAGTGATGAGAAGAAGGTGGAGGTTTTACGGGAAGCCGAGCAGTCCGGGAAAAGCATCCAGGAGGTGTGCAGGACGCATGGTATATCAGAGCCAACGTTTTACCTTTGGAGGAAGAAATTTGGTTCGTTGAAGGAGAATGAGGTCAAACGATTGCGAGAGCTTGAGAAAGAAAACCTAAGGCTGAAAAGGTTGCTCGCGGAGCGTGACGTGGAACTGGATGTAGTGAGGGAGTTTCTCCAAAAAAAGTAAGCAGTCCTCTGGAGAAGCGAAGAGCGGTGGAGTTCCTGACCACCCGGAAGATCTCCCAGAGGAGAGCCTGTGAAATACTCAGGATCAGCCGATCCCTCCTGAGATATGTACCCAAGAAGAAAGACCAAAAGTTGATTGAATGCCTGAAAGTGATGGCAGGGAAATACCCACGTTTTGGGGTGCGCAGGCTTCATGCCGTGGCAAGGCGGAATGGGTGGTGGGTAAACATCAAGAAGGTAAGGCGGCTGTGCCGCCTCCAGGGATTATTGATACCCAAGAAAAGACATCGAAAGCGATGGAAGGGATCAGGAAGACTGCCCTGCAAGACAGAGTATGTGAACCATGTCTGGTCCTATGACTTTGTGCATGATTCGTGCGAAAACGGCCAGAAAATCAAGTTTTTAACCGTGATTGAAGAGTATACCCGATACTGCCTGTGTATCGAGGTGGGCTCAAGATTTACCAGCAAAGATGTGATGGCAGTATTGGAAAGATTATTTACCAAATACGGTTATCCAACTTTTATTCGCAGTGATAATGGACCAGAGTTTATTGCCAACGCCCTGTCCACTTGGTTGTCTACCAAGGGAGTGACAACCAGATACATAGAACCCGGATCACCATGGCAGAATGCTGTGGATGAAAGGTTCAATGGTACTGTTCGGGATGAATGCCTGAACATGGAGGTGTTTCATCATGTGGATCATGCAAGGGCTTTGGTCAAGATATTCCAAAGACATTACAACCAGGATCGTCCACATAGCAGTTTGGGGTACAGGACACCTCAGGAAATTGCGTCTAAATATGGACTTAAAACTACCAAGAACAACTCCTGGAAAACCAGCCCACTTGGAAGTGGAACACCTGGAACAAAAATACTTTTGTCTGGGTACGGAACAGGCATAACTAAACTGTTGAAAACCTTTCGATCCAAAAAATGATCATGAATACATCAAAGGGTGTTCTCTTCGAGAACTCAATGAAATCAAGCAATTGGAATGATACCACGGAGTAATCCGTGGCCTAAAAAATTGATGAAAAACAGCAAAATACTTAAGATCACGGTGGAGCTAAAAATGGGGACTAGACACGGGCAAACAAGAATGCTTCGCTTAAAAATAGCAAATAGTTAAAAATGCAAAAACAAAGTAGGTAAGGCTAATCTTATCCAAACTAGGGAACTTTGCCCTTTTCACTTATAGCAATATGAAAGAATCTCCCTAATAAGTTTTAGAGAGATATTCGGGCCTTAATTAAGTTTTC
Source organism: Planctomycetota bacterium (assembly GCA_009920765.1). Taxonomy (GTDB): domain Bacteria; phylum Planctomycetota; class Planctomycetia; order Gemmatales; family Gemmataceae; genus UBA969. The sequence continues at coordinate 1,624 of RFZJ01000237.1, forward strand.
AATGCAAATTGTGAAGGCGTGGTTATATCGCATGAGCTTCTCAATGGCAGATGAAAGCGTTCTTGTTTCCAGCGAATCGAGAGCATGCCAACTTGGTAAGTGTCGTCAATTTTTATTCTAATTTCGGCAGGATTTAAGGACGCAGCCAACTTCAAGGCTTCCTTTTTGATCAATCCAAAAAGGTTAGATGCTTTATGATTATGCTGTTTAAAGCAAAGGTGGCGTAATCCTGAAGCAAGCCTAGCCCTGTTCCATGCTGATTCAGATGCCTTTGCCTTGGTGTCCTTTAAAATCTCTGCAAAAGTAGACTTTTTCATCGAGATCCCCCTGTTTAAAATATTTCCTTAATAACTGTTC
>RFZJ01000238.1 GCA_009920765.1 Planctomycetota bacterium
ACCTATGTGCGTGACACCTGCGGGAATGGTTAACGCAGTTAAGCCTGTGCAATCCCTAAATGCATAATTACCTATGTGCGTGACACCTGCGGGAATGGTTAACGCAGTTAAGCCTGTGCAACCTGCAAATGCACGAGCACCTATGTGCGTGACACCTTCGGGAATGGTTAATGCAGTTAAGCCTGTGCAATCTGCAAATGCACGCTCACCTATGTGCGTGACACCTTCGGGAATGGTTAATGCAGTTAAGCCTGTGCAGCCCCTAAATGCATCATCACCTATGTGCGTGACACCTGCGGGAATGGTTAACACAGTTAAGCCTGTGCAATTCCAAAATGCCCCCTCACCTATGTGCGTGACACTTGGGGGAATGTTCAACGTAGTTAAGCCTGTGCAATCCCTAAATGCATAATGACCTATGTGCGTGACACTTGAGGGAATGGTTAACGCAGTTAAGCCTATACAATCCCTAAATGCACCATCACCTATGTGCGTGACACTTGGGGGAATGTTCAACGTAGTTAAGCCTGTGCAACCTGCAAATGCACCCCGACCTATGTGCGTGACACTTTCGGGAATGTTCAACTCAGTTAAGCCTGTGCAATCCCTAAATGCACTCTCACCTATGAGCGTGACACTTGGGGGAATGTTCAACACAGTTAAGCCTGTGCAACCTTCAAATGCACGAGGACCTATGTGCGTGACACCTTCGGGAATGGTCAACGCAGTTAAGCCTGTGCAACTTTCAAATGCCCCCTCACCTATGTGCGTGACACTTGGGGGAATGGTTAACGCAGTTAAGCCTGTGCAACGTGCAAATGCAAAATTACCTATGTGCGTGACACTTGGGGGAATGGTTAACGCAGTTAAGCCTGTGCAACGTGCAAATGCCTCCTCACCAATGTGCGTGACACCTGCGGGAATACCGCTGAAAACACCATCTCTAATATCTTCTGCCAATACAGATATCAGTATCGTGCCATCTGATGAAATTTTCATAACTAGCTCCTTTATCAAAGCAGCACAATAAATAAGGTCTCTAGGGCTGCGTGAAAAAAATAAAATTAATATTTAAAACAACTAGCATTGTCAATATCGTATTTCTTGAGTTAAACTGGAATGTTAACTATATTCCAATACTATCTATCAAAAGCTTAGCAGAGATATTCTGTATATCAAATTAAGCGCATTGCATCAAAATAAATGTTAGTAAAGGAAAAAAAGGGACATATTTATGGGGAAGTTATCCACCGGTCTATGTTTAGACAATGTGATAATAAAATACAAAAAAGGCTCGCAGAAAAGAAAAAAAGTGAAATGATTTCCGAAGTATGTGCTATATCGAAGAATCCCTCATTTTGAATGAGGGATTAGCCATAAAAATTCAAGTTCAAATCTCGTGCATTTTTAACATCATCTAGGCGCGAAACTGGGGTTAAATGAGGGGCTTGCTTTAATATATCCGGCTCATTTTCAATCTCATGGCGTATTTGTTGCATAGCACTTATGAACGCATCAAGCTCTTCGAGGCATTCGGTTTCAGTGGGTTCAATGAGCAAGCATTCAGGGACTAATAGTGGGAAATAAGTGGTTGGGGCGTGAAAACCAAAATCGAGTAAACGTTTGGCAACATCCATAGCACTTACCCCATAGGCTTGTTTTTCTTGTTGCAAACTAATGATGAACTCATGACTGGCGCGACGTTTTGGGTATGCCGCTTGATAGCCCAGGCGCATTAATTCGTGTAAGAGGTAATTGGCGTTTAGCGAGGCATATTCACCCACGCGTCGAATACCTGTCTTGCCAAGATTGCGAATATAAAAATAAGCACGTAAGAGCATGTTGATATTGCCCATGAAACAAGATAAACGACCAATGCTGTTGGGGTGGCTGTCACTATCTGTCCAAAAGTAACCATTTGCATTTTTG
>RFZJ01000239.1 GCA_009920765.1 Planctomycetota bacterium
CACTTCTCTGGCCTTCCTTTTGGTAGGGGCTTTTCTTGGCTGGGCGGTGGCGGTAGGCAAAGTTTCCACTATTTTCTTTTCCAATGCGGCTCCTCTCGACACAGGTATTAACACCAACGCCAGTTGTTGCTCAGAAAACCTTACCAAAGAAAAAATGCTGGCACTCGCAGTGGCACCACAACCCATAGGCAACACTGATAAACCCAAGGCTACCAAGGAAGGCAAAAAGCCAAACATCCTTGTTATCTGGGGCGATGATATCGGCACATGGAACATCAGCCATAACAACCGTGGAATGATGGGTTATACGACTCCAAACATTGATCGCATTGCAAGGGAGGGTATTTCATTTACTGATTATTATGGGCAGCAAAGTTGCACCGCGGGCCGGGCTGCTTTTCTTGGTGGTAATGTACCCGTTCGTACAGGCATGACTAAAGTTGGCTTGCCAGGGGCTAAGGAAGGCTGGCAGAAATCCGATGTCACCATCGCTACGGTTCTTAAATCTTGTGGGTATTCCACTGCGCAGTTTGGCAAGAACCATCAAGGTGACCGCGATGAGCACCTTCCCACCATGCATGGCTTTGAAGAGTTTTATGGCAGCCTTTACCACTTGAATGCAGAAGAAGAACCAGAAAACCGTGATTACCCCCGTGATTTAAAGCTTCCCAATGGCAAGACATTCCTTGAAACTTATGGGCCCCGTGGCGTCATTAAATGCAAGGCTGATGGCAAAGGTGGGCAGACCATCGAAAATACCGGCCCACTTACCAAGAAGCGCATGGAAACCATCGATGATGAAACCATCAAGGCCGCCAAGGATTTCATTTCCCAAAAAAACAAGGAAGACAAACCCTTTTTCTGCTGGTGGAACGGCACCAGAATGCACTTTCGAACCCATGTCAAAAAAGAAAATCTCGGCAAGTCAGGCCAGGATGAATACAGCGATGGCATGGTTGAACATGATGGCCATGTGGGCGAATTGCTCGGACTCCTTGATGATTTAAAAATCGCAGATAACACCATCGTTCTATATTCCACCGATAACGGCCCCCACTACAACACTTGGCCGGATGCAGGCACCACCCCCTTTCGCAGCGAAAAAAATTCCAATTGGGAAGGAGCCTACAGGGTTCCAACTTTTGTGCGCTGGCCGGGCAAGTTTCCCGCGGGCGTTATCCGAAATGGAGTTGTCTCGCATGAAGACTGGTTGCCAACCTTTGCAGCCTTGGCGGGCGAACCCGATATCAAAGATAAACTTGCCAAGGGGGTCGAACTCGATGGCAGACGCTACAGAAATTACATTGATGGTTACAATCAAATTGGCTACCTCAACGGCCAAGAGAAAAATTCCCCCCGCAACGAATTCTTTTATGTCAATGATGATGGTCATATTGTTGCCATTCGTTTCAACGATTGGAAAGCTGTATTCCTTGAAAACCGTGGGCAGGCATTCGGGGTTTGGCGTGAGCCTTTTACCGAGCTTCGAGTTCCACTGTTATTCCATCTAAGGCGTGATCCTTTCGAAAAAGCACAGCATAACTCCAATACCTATAACGATTGGTTTTTAGATAGGCCATTTCTTGTCGTACCTTTGCAGCAAATTGCAGCAAAGTTTTTGATGAGCATGAAAGAGTATCCACCCAGTCAAACCCCTGGATCTTTCAACCTTGATAAGATCCAGAAAATGATCGACGCGGCTGGTTCGGGTGGCAAATAATCGTATTCGAAAACCTTGATGACCTCCCGAGGTAAAAATGTCCAGCAAGCATCAGGGTTCTATTAAGCCAGTTTATGGCGTCCAAGAATCTCCAAAACTCATTAGGGGTTGGCTAAGATTCTTATACTTCCCCGCCCTTATCGCAATCGGATTTGCCATCGCCTTTGCAATAACCTCGGTGCTTAATCGTTCCCAAAAAT
>RFZJ01000240.1 GCA_009920765.1 Planctomycetota bacterium
CCATCAGCCAGGCACTGAAGGATGACCTTCTTTGCTCTGTCTGCTTCTTTTGTTTGGTTGGGGTTTGGCACCTGAAGTCTTTCGGATCAGTAGATGGAATACACCCCACTAAAAGCGGAGCAACGCTCCGCAATATAGAAGCACCCGAGCCTGGCGCTTCACGCCAGGTGCGAGGGGTAGGTGGATTATCTTAGGGGGCCGCGTGAGCGCCAGCGGAAGCGGCCCCACCGGAGTGAAACTACGGCTGGTCCGTTTCACTCCCCTACTATATATAAGGCGCGAAAAATAGCGCATTTCGCGCTAATGTGATGTAGTTCACAAGAATTGTACTGTGGAAGTACTACAATTCGGACATATCGTGTACTTTAGTGCAGATATTTAGAAGGGGTACATAACCTACTAGACTACAGAAATCAACAACCGGGGGTTGCGTTTTTTCGCGTGGCTTTCCTGCCCTGCCCCTGCTCTTTCCTGCCCCGAACTAGGGCGAGGGTGATAGGAGAGAGAAGGGCGTGCTACCCTTCCCGCACCCCTCGACCCTAATAGTGACTCTCTCTCCGATTCAATAACCGCCCCGCGATCAAGCCAAGCCCGCCCGATCTCACGCCCCGCGATCTCAACTCTCAACCTCAACTCAACCCTGAGCCTTGCTATTTACGCAACGATTACCTTGCGAAATAGAACAACTGTTCTAAGTAAATTATAACAAAAGAGTTATAAACTCACGCTCGTTTCGACTTGCAATCTAGGGGAGACTGCCCTACTCTTCTCCTATCGGCTCAACACCGAGCCGAAAGAACCGAAAAGGGGTAAGAAAATGACACGCAAAGACTATCTCCTGATCTCAAAAGCGATCGCTTCCTGCTTTGATGATCTCGACTCTGGCAATTACTCACTCGACACCGAGCAGACCGAACTGGCTTATAACTCCGTTCTTCACGTCGCTCGACGTCTTGCTGATCGCTTGTCCGAGGAGAACCCACGCTTCGACTATAAGCGTTTTCTGACCGCTTCTACGATCACGCTAACCCAAAAGCACCGATCGGAGATCGCAAAACAACTAGCCTAATGCTTGCCTATCTCTCTAGGGTGTGCGACCCTAGGGAGGTGGGGAGGAATTAGCCTCCAACTAAGAGCAAGGAGAGGAGCGCTTTCCTAACATTGTAGGGCTTTACCAATGGAGCCTCAATTACGATGCTGGCAAGACACCTTTTACGCTCTTTATTGATCTCATTGGCTACACGCAAGAGCAATACGGACAGACTCTCTATGACCTGAACAAGCCACTATTAGGCTACCTTGAACTTGACTACCTAGGTGACGCTCTCAAGGAATACGCCACTATAGGGCAGGACGCTTACGATTTCGTAGTGCGTATCCTCGACGCGGAAATGAGCGCATAATGAAAATAAAGGTGTCAATCACGCGAGAATTCGATACGACGGGAGATGACCACGCCGACTTATTCGATGGCGTAGTTGACCCCGTGACGCTAGCAAAGCACTATCTCACCGACGACATCTATAGCCTCGTCACTACCCGATAGGGGAGTGTCACACACTAACAAGGAGGAGAAGTAATGAGGAAGTGTGAGGTTTGCGATTACACCTCAGACGAGGCAATTATCATCAACGATTTATGCTCTGTCCACACCTGCCAAGTGTGCGGAAAACAAGGGTTCGCCACGCAATATGACGGGCGTATCTTGTGCGATGAACACGAGAGCGAGGTGGCTAATGTCTGAGTGCTATATCTGCAACGAGGATGCTGACTATATCCTCGCGGACGGAGGTTATTATGTCTGTCGTTCTTGTATCAAAGAGGGAAAGGACATAATCTAATGCCGACTTGTGGCGTGTGCGGTTGGAGTTTCTCGGATCGCACACTCACCAAGCACGCCCAAAGCGCGTGCGGTGAGGA
>RFZJ01000025.1 GCA_009920765.1 Planctomycetota bacterium
TCTTTACTCCTACTACAAACAGTTCTACTCCCGCTACCTTTAATGTCGCGTCGGGAACCTTCACCGATGCAGCGGGCAACAACAACATCGCTACCACTCAACTTTCGATTACCGTTGACACCATCCCACCCGGCATTACCATCAGTTCTGATAAATCAGCTTTGAAGTCGGGTGAGACTGCTACCATCACTTTCACCCTCAGTGAACCTTCTGCAAACTTTACCTATGCTGATATCGTTTCAGCAGGCGGAACCCTAGGCACACTTTCAGGCAGTGGTTCTTCTTACACCGCTATCTTTACTCCTACTACAAACAGTTCTACTCCCGCTACCTTTAATGTCGCTGCGAATACCTTTACCGATGTGGCAGGCAATAACAACACCGCTGCCACTCAACTTTCGATTACCGTTGACACCATCCCACCCAGCATTGCCATCAGTTCTGATAAGGCAGCTTTGAAGTCGGGTGAGACTGCTACCATCACCTTCACTCTCAGCGAAGCCGCTTCGACGGCCTTAATTGCTTCTAATATAACTGTGGTAGGCGGGGCACTTTCGAACTTCTCTGGTTCTGGCTTGATTTATACCACTACTTTTACTCCAACTATCAACAGTATCACAGCAGCCACATTCAATGTCGCTGCAGCAACTTTCGCCGATACCGCAGGCAACAGCAACACCGCTGCCACTCAACTTTCAATTATTGTTGATACCACTTTAAAAACACCAACTCCAAATCCAACTCCAAATCCAACTCCAACCCTAACACCAAATCCAACACCAACTCCAACCCTAACACCAAATCCTTTGATTATGGGAACGCAGGCGCCTACCGTACAAGGTGCATCTAGCACAGTAACTCTTTCCGATCCGTTTACCGGCCAACCTAGTGGAACCGCAGTACCATTTCCCGGATTCAGCGGCCCTATCCAAATTGTCTCAGGCGATTATGATAATGATGGGGTTATGGACATTATCGCAAGTGCGGGTTTCGGAGGTGGGCCAGTAATTGCAATCCTTAATTCCCAAACCGGCGCAATTATGGAAGCTTTCTTCGCTTTCGACCCTGCCTTTACTGGAGGCGTTTTTGTCGCAGTTAATGATGTCAATAACGATGGAATCTTGGACATCATTGCAGCAGCAGGCCCCAGTGGTGGCCCGGAAATTCGCATCTTTGATGGAAAAAACCTGACAGTTTTAAAATCTTTCTTTGCCTATTCAGAAGATTTCAGAGGGGGCGTCAACGTCGCCATCATCGACTTCAATGATGATGGCATACTCGACTTAGTTACCGGCGCAGGACCAGGTGGCGCTCCTCATGTAAAAGTTTTTGATGGTGCAACCAATGCGATCCTCAGCCAATGGTATGCCTACCCGGTGTCCTTCACCGGAGGTGTTTTTGTAGCTGCGGGAGATATTGGAAATAATGGATTAGTTGAATTAGTCACCGGTGCGGGGCCAGGGGGAACTCCTGTGGTGGCAGTCTGGGATCCGTTCTCCGGTGCTTTACTGTCACAGTTCTATGCCTACGCAGAATACTTCAACGGGGGCGTAAAAGTTCATGTAAACGACGGAAATAATGATGAATCTGTAGACCTGATCACAGAAGCAGGACCTAATGGTATGCAGTTAATCAAAGGTTTCAATTTCCCAAACTTGGATTTACTTTTCTCCTTTTTCAATGGTGCCCCAACACAGGCGAATTATTTTTAAGCTAAAGATAAAGCAAAAACAAATAATGTTCATTTTAGATGCATTACGCTTAATTCTTAAGCAAAAATCTTAATAAAAGATTCAATCAATCGACCAAAATCAACGTGTTTCTGGCCATTACTTGAATAAAATAACTTTTTATTTGAATGTTAAGGCGATTGGCACGCGATGTGCTGTTATTAAATTATGATGATTAAAAACTTTATAAGAAAGGGGGTAAAAAGATTAAAAATGGATGCAATGTAATTTTTCCTAGAATGCAAATAAATACTATTGCTTGCTTAGTTTTAAATAGTCCAGATTTCAAAAAAGAAGAAATTCAAGGAGGACACATAACAAATAAAAAGCCAACCAACTGTATCCTTAAGAATGAATTGGACATGATCAATGTTCAACAAAATCAACAACAATGACAATATTTATGGACATAGGCATTCGCATTGGGATTAATTTATAATTAAAAAAACCAGGTGTAGTTTAGCAGGACTCTAATAGCTCAATTTATATAACCAGTGCGGATGGCCTATTTTAAAGTTTAAAATTTTTAAGTTTATTAAATCATTTTAGTTTGTCGCATTATATGGTAAGATTATCAGCATAATACTGCTGAAGAATCAAACCTATGCATTCCATTTTTTGCTATTTGTTACTATTTATTATTGGGTTCCAAAGCCCAAACGTACCAGTATTTGAACAAGAAGTAAGGTCAATATTAAAAACTCATTGTTTTGAATGTCATGGTGAAGAGGAAAAACTCAAAGGAGGATTAGATTTAAGGTTCAAAAGTCTGATATTACGGGGTGGAGATACAGGACCAAGCATCGTGGAAGGTAAGCCTGAAAAAAGTTTGCTGATAGATAGAGTAATTGCCCAAGAAATGCCTCCTGGAAAAAGAAAATTACAAAAACATGAAATTGAGTTATTAAAATCTTGGATTAGCACTGGAGCAAAGACTCTAAGCATTGAACCCAAAGTCATACCTCGTGGTTTTATAATAACCGAAACTGATAAAAATCATTGGGCTTTTAAGAAAATCAAAGATACACCAATTCCTACAGTTGAAAACTTATCTCTAATTAAAAATCCTATTGATGCGTTCGTTTTAAACAAATTGGAGGCAAAAGGTTTAACATTTAGTAAAAACGCTGAAAAAAATCTTTTATTACGAAGGGCATTTATTGATCTTATAGGGATGCCACCCACACCTCTTGAACTTCAAAATTTTTTAAATGATAGTACACCAGATGCCTACGAAAAACAGATTACAACTCTACTTAATTCTCAGCATTACGGAGAACGATGGGGAAGGCATTGGCTGGATGTAGCGGGCTATGCCGATTCCGAAGGCTACGATGGTTCTGATATTTTAAGGGCGAGTGCCTACCATTACCGCGATTATGTGATCAAATCGTTAAATGCCGGGAAACCCTTCAATGATTTCATTATTGAACAACTTGCGGGGGACGAATTACTAAAACCTCCCTATCAAACAACATCCCCTAAAGATTTGGAAAAGTTGATTGCAACAGGATTTTTAAGAATGGCGGCAGACGGCAGTTCAGCAAAGGATGTAGACATAAAATTATCGAGTAACCAAACAATTGCAGATACGATTCAGATCGTTTCCACATCATTGATGGGATTAACCACACAATGCGCCCAATGCCACAACCATCGCTATGACCCGATATCCCAAGCCGATTACTTTAGATTAAGGGCGATATTTGAACCTGCATTAAATTGGAAGGAATGGAAAACAATAGCAGGTAGGGAGCTAAAAATACAATACCCTGAAGACAAAATTAAAAGCGCTGATTTAGAGCATAAAGCATTAGAAATCGACAAAAAAAAGAATGAAAGGCTGAGTGCAATTCAAAAAGAAGAGTTCGAAAAATCATTGGCTAAAGTTCCTTCGGAAAAGCATGCAACGATCCAAAAAGCCTTTGAAACTCCTATCGCAAAAAGGACTGCTGAACAGAAGAAACTTCTTTCAGACTACCCAAATTCAAACGTAAATGCGGCGCTTATAATCCAGCGTGATGCAAAATTAAGTGCTGAATTCAAAGCATACACCGATGAAGCGGATAAAATCCGGGCATTAAAACCTGCGATCGCCTCGTATCGCGTATTAACAGAAGTCCCTGACAAAGTTCCGGTAACGAACAGGTTCGAGCGCGGTGATTTTGAACAGCCAAAGGAAGTAATAAAACCGGGACACTTCGACCTATTTGCAAACCACAACCTTGGAATAATTCCGGAAGATGATCCTTCAATTCCAACGACTGGTAGAAGATTGGCTTTTGCAAAATCATTGGTATCAGAAAACCACCCACTGACATCCAGAGTTTTAGTGAACCGATTTTGGATGCATCATTTCGGCCAGGGAATTGCAGGCAATCCTGCAGATTTTGGCAAACTAGGAGAAGCACCAACGCATCCCGAATTACTTGACTGGCTAGCTTTAAACTTTATTAAATCGGGTTGGAACCTCAAAGAGTTTCATAAACTTGTAATGACCAGCAACACCTACAAACAATCAAGCACCCGAACCGAAACACTTCAAAAGGCTGACCCTGATAACAAATTACTAGGAAGAATGAATATACGAAGGATGGAAGCAGAATCGATCAGGGACTCCATCCTAAAAATCAATTCCAAGCTGAATGAAAAGCCCTATGGCCCGCCAGTCCCTGTTACTCCAGACGATTATGGCCAAATTATCATAGGAACAGATACCAGGGATGGTGCTGGAAGATTCACAGGAAAAAAAGTGGATCTCAAAGGCGAAGAGTTCCGCAAAAGCATCTATATTCAGGTTAGAAGAAGCACGCCATTAGCGGTTTTTGAATCTTTTGACGCCCCTATTTTAAATCCAAATTGTGAACATCGGAATTTTTCAGCATCTTCCACTCAATCACTTTTGATGCTTAATAGTCAATTCATTCAGGAACATGCGGAACATCTGGCATTGAAACTGCAAAAAGAAGCACCCAAGAGTATTGAAGAACAAATCAAACTTGCATGGATTCTTGTGTATTCCAAAGCCCCATCAAAAGAAGAGATTGATGTTTCAATGTCATTCATCAAGGAACAAACCGATCATTTCTCAAAGAACATGAAAAAAAACGACAGTAAATCTGATTTACAATCATTGTCTGCATTGTGTCAGGGGCTGTTAATTTCGAACAGGTTCCTTTATGTTGATTAATCAAAAGGTTTAACCCCAATGATGAACTATATTCCTTCGCGAAGAAAATTTTTAGCAGAATCATCAATGGGCTTGGGAAGCGTTGCAGCAATGTGGTTGATGCACAATGAAGGATTGCTGGGCGCCCCCATCAAACCGGAGTTGGATCAGGAAAAATTTGATCTCTCAGCGAAAAAGCCCCATCATGCTCCAAAAGCAAATGCAATGATTTCCCTTTTCATGCAGGGCGGGCCTAGCCATCATGACTTATTCGATCCCAAGCCAGAAATGGACCGCTTTAATGGGAAAGCATTTCCTGGAACGATAAAATACGATTCCACAGACCAAGCTAGCAACAAGGTATTCGCATCACCTTGGAAATTTAAAAAACATGGTAAATCGGGAATAGAGTTATCAGAATTGCTTCCTTTCACTTCACAGATAGTTGATGAGATCACTGTAGTTCGATCAATGCATACGGGAGTAAACAATCATGGTCAATCAATCGAAGCACTAAACACAGGGAAAGTGAGCGCAGGGAGACCGGTATTGGGAAGCTGGCTTGGATATGGATTAGGAACAGAAAACCAAAATTTGCCAGCCTATGTAGTATTAACTGATCCTGCCAGTCTGCCTGTGCTGGGTGTTTCAAATTTTTCAAACGGCTGGTTACCCTCGATGTTTCAGGGGACGGTAGTAAGATCAAAAGAGCCAAGAATCTTGAATCTAGATCCGCCTTTTCATCTAAAGGGAAAACCCCAAGAGCGATTACTATCTTTTCTTGATGTACTTAACCAGGAACACAAGCAACTACATCCGTGGGAATTAGAACTTGAAGCAAGAATTGCAAGTTACGAACTCGCTGCAAAAATGCAATCAGCAGGCAAAGAGGCATTGGATCTTTCGCAGGAGACTGCAGCGACAAAAAAACTGTATGGCATGGATAATCCTTTATGCGCTGATTACGCAAGCCGCTGCCTGATCGCACGAAGATTGATTGAACGCGGGGTAAGGTTCGTGCAGATTCTTTCAAGAAACCAGATGTGGGACAACCATGGTGCGTTGATTTCAGGGTTACCCGCAAACTGCAGGCAAGTAGATCAACCATCAATGGCACTTGTGATGGATTTAAAACAAAGAGGTCTTCTTGGCTCAACCTTGGTGACTTGGGGGGGAGAGATGGGACGTTTGCCTGTGATTCAAAATGATACCGGGCCTACAAAAATCGGCAGAGATCATAACACCTATGGATTCACGTGGTGGTTGGCAGGCGGCGGAATAAAAACGGGCTACATTCATGGTGCAACTGATGATTTTGGCCATCATGCGGTAAAAGATGTAGTTAACCATTACGATTTGCTCGCAACCATACTTCACCTTTTCGGTTTGGATCACAAGAAACTTACTTATCATAGAAATGGCCAAGCACTAGCACTAACTGACAACCAACCGGGGCAGATTGTAAAAAACATCATCGCTTGACCTGTAAATCGTCATTTAAATGAAGCCTTGGGTATCATCTCAAGTTTTAATCTGGCTTCGTGAGAGGAATTGGATTGCTTCAAGTTAGATTTAACAAATACAGGGAATGGAACATTAACATTTGACGGAATAGGAATTTCAATCGCCACCTTACTGCAATCTGCTTTTACGATAGTTGTAATATTTTTAATACCAGTCCAATCGGGAGATAAGGTCTCGAGGGTAACATCCCCTGTTAATCCCGGGGCACGAAATATTTCAAGCTGAATCATGGTGGTTTTTCCTGATTCATAGCCAATATTAGGGGATGCAGAGGAAACATCGAGTTTACCTGATTCCAGAACAGCAATCATCTGTTCATTGGGATTTACCGAAGAATAACTGACGATATGATCTATTCCTTGATCCTTAATGGTTGCAACACCAGCAACGCAAATTCGACTGGTGCGACCTATTTCCATCCATGGGCCAAGCTGGACTTCATATTCAAATTCAACAGCACCAGCAGGAATGATTTTTGGTACGCCGTAAACCCCTTGAAGATGCCTTGCCTGCTTATCCGCAACTTCAACAGTAACAGGGCCATCGTAACCGGAACGCTCGAGCTTGTATTTTCGCGAGAGGGTGCCACCTCGACTACCCCATTTCATGTTGTATTCGCCAACGATTTTAAAAGGGCAAGGCAGGGCAACAGCAACGCGCACTTTATCTACCTGCAAATCATTTGGCTTGGCTTGTACAAGGGCAACAACAGGTGGTTGGTCTGGAATGGTAGCAGAAGCACCAAGAAGAAAAGACTCGATTTTTGTTTCGGCGGTTGCTTTAATTTTAATAGATAATTGACTGATTCCTTTTGCAAAGGATGGGATTGGAGGAATAATCGAGAGTCCCGCTGGCAATGTGCCAAAGTTAAGATCAACCTTGGAATCAAAACCTGGAGGACGTTCAAGTTTCAAGTTAAGAGATGCCTCTCCATTCCTTAGGAGTGTCAGGGAGTTTTCAACGAAATGAAGATTAATCTTTTTGCTGGATTCGGTATGGACAAGAATTCGATAAGCAAAGGATGAACCTGCGCGGGCAGGAATTTCTTCAGCTATTTTCAAGGTGTATCTACCCTTAACCGGGGCATTAAACAACAAAACCGGATCTATTTCCGAAGTAGAAATAGCAGAACCCAATTCTTTACCCATGGCATCAGCGATTGAAATTTTAGGCCTGCAAGGAGAACCAATAGCAAGACCCCGTGATTCAAAATGTAGTTTTTGCCCTGCCTCAAGTTCCAACTGCCAAGAATCAATTTCATCAACCTTGAGTATCTTGCCATTGATTGCACAGGGAAAAGAATTGATTACAGAAGAAGGAACACCCATGGCGTTTTCAAGGTATTCTGGTGCATTACCAACATCAAACAAAAGATTAGAATTGGGAAAAGGTTGATACCCGACCCGATCGGATACATCAATTTGTACAGAAGAAAAGTTAAGGTTAGAGCCAACAACTTCAAATTTGGTTTTAGAATTACTTTTAGCTCCCAACGGGTATAAAGACTTGATGTTTGAATTTTTAGAAACAGAAAGCCTGTAAACATGAGCAGGACTACCCTTGCCTGCGGATTCCCTGATGCGAACAAGATAAAGATCAGAAATCGGAGCGGTAAATACAAGAGCAGGATCAACGCCGGAAGCATCATCATTTTCTGCAATAATTTCACCTTTTGAATTAAGAATTTCCAATCTGGCATCAAGAGGTGAACCTAATTTTTCAGCGGCAACAAAGGCATCGATCGTCTCGCCCTTATTCATTTTTATCTGATAATCATCAAAATCATTTTTTGGGTAGATTCTACCATTGATGGTGATTGGAAGTGAAATAGGTGTCGGGATGTGATAATGCTCAGATTCTTTTTCGATAATTTCAGGGAAATCACCTAGTTCAAATTTCCAACCACCATGCGCTCCTTCAGAATTCCAAACCCTAACAAGTCTTTTTGAAAGAGGCGCATCTTTGTCGACACGAACGATTGTTGCAAGTTCCTTGGGATAATCTTCAGCTTGCTGGGATTCCGAAAGAGTTAAAAGCGGGCCATCAAACCAAAGAAAAGGGATACGCTTCAATGGTGCCTGATGAGAAATGCCTGGTCCAAGTATTTCGAATTGAGAATTGGAATGAAGGAAAAGGCCGCCAACCCGAACTTCAACCTCTTTTCCCCGTTGGCCTCCGGAAGGAAAAAGGTATGAAAGCGTTGGAGGATTGGCATGTGCCAAAGAAGGCAGTGCAACAAAAGCAAGCACCAACAAAAAAATCCGAAAGATAAGAACAGGCATGGTTTAACTTTCAAAACAAGGGATCGATTTTCCTGCCTTGGTTTACAGCCATGATGGGCCTGCCATCGGGAGTTATAAATTCATGCTCAGGATTCATACCCATGGCATGGCAAATCGTGGCAAAGAGATCCTCGGGGCCATAGGGATCAGAGGCTGGCTTTTCAGCCTTGGCATCGCTTTTTCCAACCACAACACCGCCTTTGATACCGCCACCGCCAAGGGCAACAGTGAAAACAGGTCCCCAATGATCACGGCCAGCATTTTTATTGATTTTGGGAGTACGTCCAAATTCGCCGGTAACAACAACAAGGGTATTTTCAAGCATTCCCCGTTCGGACAAATCTTTAAACAAGGAAGCGATGGACCTGTCAAAAATCGGGAGGAGATCCTGCTTAAGGGTAGTAAAATTATTATCGTGGGTATCCCAATTACTATGGTCAATGGTTACACAACGAACACCCGACTCAACGAGCCTTCTTGCGAGCAGGCAGGATTGGCCCAGGGTGTTTCTGCCATACTCATCACGAATAGAATCTTTTTCTTTTTGCAATTGAAAGGCAGAACGGGTTTCAGGAGAAGTCATGAGATCGAAGGCTTTTTGTTGAAAAGTCGAAACGCTCTTAGCCCCTTGATTTGCCTTCATTTCGCCGGTGGCTCTAAAGCGATCAAGTCGCTCAAGGATATGCTTTCGGGAATCAAGCCTGTCCGCACGAATTTCAATTGGTGGGGAAAGATCAGGCACTTGGAACGATGGCGAGTTTGGATCACTTTCAACAACAAAGGGGGAAGCTGTGGGGCCGAGGTATGCGGGACCGCAACTGGAATGCATTTTAGGCACACAAACATAGGGAGGTACACCCTGATTGGCCGGAGCAAGCTTGGAAATGATCGAGCCTATAGAAGGCCTGTGGTTGTTTGGGGTTAACCCCCCGTTGAACCCTGCCTGGGGAAAATACCCAGTAAGCATGTAATGATCAGCAGGACCGTGATCGGAATTATTATGTCGAAAGGATCGGATCAAACTCAATTTACCCATTTGCTTGCTGATTGAGGGCAACTGATCACAAATGCGAATGCCTGGAACCGCGGTATCGCCCTGTTTAAATTCGCCACGATATTCAGCGGGGGCATCGGGCTTCATATCAAAGGTATCGATCGTGCTTAACCCACCATGCAGAAAAACATAGATAAGCGATTTTTGTGATTTTGAGGACTGATCATAGGCAAGGAGATTGGGAAGAGAAAAAGAATGCCCAAGAACACCAGCAACTCCAAGGCGCAAAACATCACGCCTGGTTTTCCCATCACAATAACTTTTATTATTCATGCATGCACCATATACCTAATGATTGAATAAAAATTCAAGGGAGTTCATCATACCCCAGGCAAGATCTTCCAAGGCTTCCCGTTTTGATGTTGCATCCTTGGCCTTTGCAAGAAGTTCTGCTGCAAGATCAAGCTCACTCTTATTGGGATATCGAGAAAAATAAGAAAGGAACAACTCATCAATGATTTCTTTCTGCGAGGATTTACCAGCAATTAATCTAGCTATTTTTCCCTGTTCATGGCTCAGCTTCCTATGCAACTCAGGAGAATTCAATTCATGAAGAACTTGGGCGATGCCTGGTTCTTTCTGCCTTTCGCAAGAGCAAGAAGAAACCCGCAAGGGCCTTCCATGAACTTTAAGAAAGTAGTCCTGATACCTGGAATCCCACAATTGGATGGCCCGCGTACCAACCGGGTAACCTACAAAATCTCCAGGAACGCCCGTTGTTTGGGAAATGGCATCAAACAAGACTTCCGCGGGCATTGACTTTAAAAGAAATCTGGAATAGTTCCATTCATCTGATTCGTTCCCTGGTACAGGGGTTGAAGATCGTTGGTATGTTTCAGATGCGGTGATTAATTTGATGAGTGCTTTGACATCATATTTGTTTTGAATGAGATGATTTGCAAGTTTTACCAGAAGTTCAGGGTGACTAGCGGGATTGGTGTCACGAAAATCATCAATCGGTTCGACAAGGCCATGCCCAAATAAATGAGCCCAGACACGGTTAGCAGCATTCCTGGCAAACCACTGATTTTCAGGGCTTACAACCCATTGAGCAAACAACTGTCTGGCATCGCCCTTGGGTTGCACTTCAGGAAGGGGCTGACCAAGTGCATGTGCAAACACTTTTTCTTTATAACGCGGATTACTTCCTGGAGAGGTGTTATCACCAACCAAGATTTCTTTTTTTCCTATGTTTTTCAAGCGTACCCCAGTAAAGAAAGATTGCATGCCAAGATAATCAGCCTGAGTCCATTTATCAAAGGGATGATGATGACATTCGGCGCACGCAATTCTCACGCCTAAAAATATCTGTGCAAAAGAACTCGAAAGCTCACCCGGGCTTTTTACGACTTTATAAAATGAACCCTCAGGATGTTCGTCCAAATATCCTTGTGCAGAAAGAATCTCAAACGCCAGCTTATCTAGAGGCTTGTTTTCACTAAAGGAATTCTTGAGCCAGCGATAGTATGCATATGCCTGTTTGGCCCCTAGTGCCTGCCTGTCAACTCTAAGTAGATCACTCCAAACTAGGGCGCTATAATCTGAATACGAGGGCCGGTTAAGGAGTTCTTCCACCAACTTGCTTCTTTTGTCCGAATTGGTGTCAGCGAGAAAAGCTTTTAACTCGGAAGAATCAGGGAGGGTGCCAACAATGTCAAGGAACACTCTTCGAGCAAATTCTTCGTCTTTGGAAAGAGGGGAAGCGGGGATTCTAAGCGTATCCAATTTGGTTTGAATCAACCGATCAATCCAGTTTTCATCAGCATATCTTTTACCCGCAGTATATTGATGAACAGCGGGAAGGATTGCTCTAAAAACAGCAGTCTTATTGCGATATGTAACAAGAATGACTGCTTCACCCGGAATTTCATTGGTCGAAACGATGCCATGAATATCAACCGCAGCAAGTGCTTCATGATTGGAAAAGAATCGGCTATGTGCGGTAACTTCTTTTCTTGTTCCATCTTTTAAAATTGCAAAAACAGTTAGCCTTTGTTTAGCACCGCCTTTTAAAACCCGCAAAGGGGGTTGCACTTCGATACCAACAACATCGGATATCGCATCGTTCTTTTTCAATGCACCTTCAGTAATCCAATCAATCACAGTCTGGTAATCAGGGTTATTATCTGGAATGCGTGCCCCACCACCGTGCGAAATCTTGCCCGACATTTTCCTTACAAACAAACTGTTGGCAGGAGATTCGGGCATCACCCTTCGACCACGCCCATCCAAGAATATGGATTCAAAATCAAAGTCTGGATCAGAACCAAATACCGAAAGCCTGAAACCATTCTGCCCCTCAGCCTTACCATGGCAGCCCGAAGAGTTACATTGATGACGGGCAAGAATAGGCTCGATGTCATTATAAAAAGTAGTGGCAAGCGGGTTGGCAATTGGATTATAACTAACAGGCACAGCAAGCTGTTTACCTTTGACATCGATAAGCAGACGAGTGGTTCCTATTTTTTTTCCATAAACTCTGCCCTGAAAAAGCGTTGCAATTTCAGGGTTTTCAATTCGGGCGGAAACTTCATCGGTAAGGTCTGTGATTAGTCCAGCCGCACTTTTACTTTCAACTATAAGTGTGGCATAAGAACCTGTAGTAGTAAGACTGATTGCCTCTGGAATTGGATATACAACATCACCCTGCTGCGATGTCAATAAAACCATTAATAAGCAAAGTGCGGAAAGCAAAATGGTCTCCTGGCAGACATTCAAGGCGGGAATAATCAAAAGCTATAATATATCGATAACACAGGGAATGAATCTGAGCAACTGTTTTTCACTAAAACCAAAGCACAAATCTGGATAATACCCAAGACAATCATCAACTAAAACACTTACAGATTACCTAGATTTCTGTGCCGTTAAAATCGCCACTTATTTAGAAGTTGCAACAGGAACGGTTTGATGGTTTGAAGAAACTTCAAAATCTCGCTCGTCAATCAAAGAGATATAGTAAACTATCGGCTTTCCTGCTGGAAGCTTGGCACTAATGACATCGTTTGAAACTGAAGCCGGAATCGTCTCCCACAATCGCTTTTGCCAGGGCCCCTCGTTGATTGCAAAATGTAGCATTGCCTTCTTAATGGGGACTGCAGGATAAACCTTAACAGAGGCTACCCCGTCTTTAGTTTCCAAAGCGTCCACTTTTGCCAGAAACTTGGAAGCCTTTAAATGACTATCAATAAAAGCGTCAACTTCTTTAAAAGTCCAGATATGCCCGTGAGGCATTCGCACTTTAATGGAAAGTGTTTTTTTATCCTTCACCAAGTCATAGCACTTTTTGTAACTATCCAAAGGATAAGCAAAATCATTGGTTCCATTAATAAACATTATGGGACAGGTCACACTAGGCAGGTAAGCTGAAGGATCAAAATTACGAACCCACTTTTCCCTTCTAGAAGCATCCATTTTATCCAATCGATTTTCCTTCCAAACACTGTTTTCATGAAGATACCCACAACCATAAACAGGAACCGCAGCTTTCAACCTATCATCAAGCCCTGCAATGATGCATGTCAAATAACCACCCCAACTTATTCCTGTAATAGCAACTTTGCTCCGATCAACCTCAGGAAATGAAGCGATCATGGAATGGCCGCGAAGAACAGCAGAAACTGCGTGATAAGTCCACATATCTTTAAGATTATCAGATTTAAAATCCTGAAACTTCTCTTCATCACCTTGCCCAGGTCCACCGTCAGGTAACCTTCCATTGGGGCCATTTCCTGCAAGATCCATGGCCAAAGCGCAATACCCCCGATTATTCCAATGTTTAACCCAATCAGGAAAAGCTTTGCCTCCTCCGCCATGCACTAAAAGCACGGCAGGAAAAGGCCCTTGCCCTTCAGGTTTACCGTAGTAGGCAAAAATCTTGGTGGGTTTACCCTTATAACTTTCCCCCGGGTAATAAACCTGCCTAATCCCATTGCTATTATCTGCCCACGAAGGTTCAATTTTGGCTTTTTGCAAGGCTGGAACATCCCAAGGGCCTGTAAATTTAGCAGAGTCAAAACCTACGGGTAATAACGCAACCAATAACAAGAAAGAATATTGCAACATGGCAACCTCGATGAAAATAGCATGATCAATCAGGCACTGTTAGAATACTGTTAAAAGATTAACGATAAAAG
Source organism: Planctomycetota bacterium (assembly GCA_009920765.1). Taxonomy (GTDB): domain Bacteria; phylum Planctomycetota; class Planctomycetia; order Gemmatales; family Gemmataceae; genus UBA969. Next base: position 13,896 of record RFZJ01000025.1, read on the forward strand.
AAAATAGCAAAAGCTGTCTTAAATGATTGCACTTTTTGCCATTAAAGAACATAATTAGGAAGTTTAAATAATGCCTTCCTTAGGTTAATAACGCTAATGCTCCCAACTTTTAAAATTCTTATTTTTGCCTTGGTCTTGGGAACCGAAACTCCGCAAAGATTGACATTTGAAGAAGATATCAGGCCAATTTTCAAGGCGTACTGTTTTGATTGTCATGGTGCTACGGAAAAGCCCAAAGGCAGCTTGGATTTAAGATTAAAGAAATTCGCTCAAAAGGGTGGCAAGTCGGGGATATCCTTGAAAGAAAATGCACCCGAGGAAAGCCATCTTTTACAAAGAATAAAATCGGGCGAAATGCCACCAAGCGAAAAAAAAGTGCCCGCAGAAAAAATCGCTCTCATAACAAAATGGATTAAAGACGGGGCACCAACTCTAAGGGTTGAGCCCGATAACCTTCCCCCGGGCATTGGCATCACCGAGGAAGAACGCAATTATTGGTTCTTTAAACCACTTTTAGAACCAAAAGTACCCGACCTTACCCTGGATCAAAAAAAGGTTGCTCCCCTAGATTCATTCATTCTGGCAAGGCTTCAGCAAAAAAGTCTAAGATTTAATCCAGAAGCTGATAAACGAACTCTGATTCGCAGAGCTTATCTTGACCTAACCGGCTTGCCACCAACCTTTGATCAAGTTGAACGCTTCGAGAAAAACACTGCCCCAAATGCCTTCGAAGCGCTTGTAGATGAACTTCTTGCTTCACCAGCATATGGAGAAAGATGGGCAAGGCACTGGCTTGATGTTGCAGGTTATGCTGATACCGAGGGTGATTCCCCGAATGATTCCCTACGCCCACACCTTTATAAATACCGAGACTACGTGATTCGTTCACTCAACAGCGACAAGCCCTTCAATCAGTTTATCATTGAGCAATTGGCGGGCGATGAATTGGCCCCAAAACCATGGGATGAATTATCTCTGGAGCAAAGAGAACTTCTTGCTGCCACCGGGTTTTTGCGTTGTGGGCCGGATATCACTGCGGGTGGTGGTGCCATCGCAGAAGCGGAGCAAACTTTCACTGAATCCATCAAGATCATCAGTTCGGGATTGTTGGGTTTATCAGTGGGTTGCGCCCAATGCCATGATCACCGATACGATCCGATCAGCCAGGTTGATTACTTCCGTTTCAGGGCAATATTTGAACCAGCATTCAATCCATCAAAATGGCGGAAGCCTGCGGAAAGAACAGCAGCGTTGATGACAAAACCTGACAGGGAGAAAAGTGCCCAGATTGAAAAAGTTGCGCAAGAACTTGCAAGTAAACTACAAGCAGAGACCGCCAACACCATCAAAGTCATTTTCGAAAAAGAACTGCAAAAGATTCCAGCAGATTTACACGAACCCGTGAGAAAAGCCTTTGAAACACCTGAAACAAAGCGCACGCCAGAGCAAAAAAAGTTATTCGAAAAATATCCAAAGATCAATGTCCGGGCGGGCATCATAGATCAATACGACCCCAAAGCCATGGCTGAATTAAAGAAGGCGCAAGCAACAATCGATGCCAAGCGTGCAGAAAAGCCCAAGGAAGATTTCTACGCAATCATGTCGGAAGTCCCAAGCAAGATACCCGCAACCAAGCTTTTTTATCGGGGCGATTATCGCCAACCTTTGCAGGAAATCATTCCGGGGGATTTATCAATAACCACGATTCATGAACAAAAACCATGGGATTGCCCTACTGATAATAAAGGCGAAAGTTCTGGAAGAAGGCTGGCATTCGCACAGCATCTCACATCGGGCAAACACGCCCAATTCAATAGAACGATGGCAAACCGCATTTGGGTTTATCATTTTGGACAGGGTATTGTCGAAACTCCGGGCGAGTTTGGGAAACTTGGAACTCTCCCATCGCAACCTGAATTACTTGACTGGCTTGCTTTGCAACTCCCTAAAAACAACTGGAGCCTCAAGGCTTTCCACAAAATCATCATGACCTCTGCAACCTATCGACAAAGCTCTGTTCATCGACCGGAACAAGATGCTGTAGATATCACCAACCAACTCTATGGCAGATTCCCTCTACGAAGATTGGAAGCCGAAAGTATCAGGGACTCCATACTCAAGGTAAACAACAGACTCGATGAAACATTGTTTGGCTCGGCCATTTCGCTCAAGGAGGATATTGCAGGAGTGATGCATTATCCGGATAATACACCAAGAAAAACCATCTACATGCAGGTTCGCAGGCACAAGCCCTCTGCGTTTCTTTTAACTTTCGATGGCCCAAGCCTTTCGCCCAACTGCGACAAACGAACACCATCAGCAGGCACACCCCAAGCACTTGCCCTTATGAACAGCGAATTCATACGAAACGAATCAAACCATCTGGCAACATTAATTTTAAAGAACCAAACCAACGACACCACAACTCTTATCCGCAAAGCTTGGCAAATCGTCTACCAACGCCTACCTAATTCCAATGAGATCACTTTAGCATCAAACTTTCTTAACGAAAGCAAAGCAACTTATTCCGCAACTAAAAGTAAAGACCCAAGCCAAATGGCTTGGACCGATCTCTGTCAGCAATTACTGGCATCCAACGAATTTATTTACCTGGAATAATCTCATGATAACACGAAGAAAAGCACTATTTCAATTGGCGGGCGGGATAGGAGGAGTCGCACTTTCTGACATGCTTTTACGCGAAGGGCTACTCGCTGCGGATGGACCATCAAAGCCAGGTGAAAATTTACCCCTCGGAATGATTTCCAGAGAGCCGCACTTCCAGCCCCGTGCAAAGGCCATGATTTCAATGTTCATGCATGGTGGCCCTTCCCATGTTGACCTTTTCGACCCCAAGCCCGATTTGCAAAAAAATCATGGTAAAGAATATACAGGCAATGTCACCTACAGCTTTGTAGGAAGAGCCAACAAGAAGCTCATGGCTAGCCCGTTCAAATTCTCAAGGCACGGCAAATCGGGGACTGAACTTTCCGAACTCCTGCCACATACCGCCATGATCGCGGATGATATCTGCGTGATTCGATCCATGCATACGGGGCATAATGGACATGAGGTTTCGATTCGCTTTTTCCATGGGGGCATTGCCGGCGTGCTTGGCCGTCCAACCATGGGCAGTTGGCTAACCTATGCTTTAGGCAATGAATCCAAAAATCTTCCATCCTACATGGTGCTTTCAGATGAAGGCGGGCTACCTGTGGATGGAACCAATAACTGGTCCAGTGGATTCATGCCTGCTTATTATCAGGGAACCGTTCTAAGGCCTAGGGAACCCAGAATACTTAATCTTGAGCCACCCAAAGAAGTCCAAGGTGTTTCACAACAAAGAAATCTGGAGCTTCTGAAGCAACTTAATAAAAACCACAGTATGCTGCATCCCAGAGAAGCTGAACTTGAAAGCAGGATCTCGAGCTATGAACTTGCGGCTTCCATGCAAGATTCGGCCAGGGAAGCTTTTGATATTTCTTCTGAACCAAAACACATCCGCCAACTGTACGGCATCGATGATGCTGAAACTCGATCCTATGGCACAAGGTGCTTAATAGCAAGAAGGCTGGTGGAAAGAGGAGTACGATTTGTTCAATTATTTTTAAGTGGGCAACCTTGGGACAACCACAATACTATTACAAAAAGTCTTTCAAATATTTGCAGAAAAACGGATCAACCTGCTGCAGCATTGGTGATGGACTTGAAACAGCGAGGTCTTTTAGACACAACTTTAGTACATTTTGGTGGAGAAATCGGCAGACTACCTGTGGTTGAAGGCGACTTTGGTGAAAAGGCTGGCCGGGACCACAACGGGCAGGGGTTCTCTATCTGGCTTGCTGGAGGTGGTATAAAACCTGGTATCACTTACGGCGAAACTGATGAGGTCGGGCACAGAGCTGCGGTCAATGTTGTCAATCCAAATGATTTTCAGGCAACCATCATGCATCTTTTCGGATTAGACCATTCTAAAATGGTATACTTCCACAATGGCCAAGCCCAGGTTCTTACAGCAGGTAAACCAGCCAGAGTCGTCAAAGAAATTCTTTGCTGAAAATGGTTTCAGACCCAATCACTTAAAGGAAAACATCTGTCATGAATTTTGCCATATTATCGTTAATCATAACCAGCTTTTTTTCACAACACCCCCCCACGGGCAATAAAGGAATTCCAAATATGGAATGGCGAACTCATCTTAAAAAAGAAACTTTCGAGTCTGGGAAAGAGAAATTACTTTACCGTATGATGTCGCCTGAAAACCCAGCACCCGCAACAAAATACCCACTGGTCATTTTTCTTCATGGGGCAGGCGAACGGGGTTCAGACAACGACGCACAACTTGTGCACGGTGTTAAAGATTTTGCAAAACCTGAGTCACGAAAATCGTACCCCTGCTTCTTGATTGCACCACAGTGCCCCAACGAAAAAAAATGGGCGGAAGTCGACTGGTCTGCCTCCTCGCACCAAAGACCTGAAAAACCCAGCGAGCCTGCAACACTTCTCTTCAAATTAATCGAAAATCTCACCGCTCAACTCCCCATCGATACAGATCGTATTTACATTACCGGCTTATCCATGGGGGGCTACGGCACATGGGATTTGATTGCGCGTAAGCCCGACATGTTTGCCGCTGCTGTTCCGGTTTGTGGAGGTGGAGATGAAAGAGATGCCCAGCTAATCGCCAAAATCCCAATCTGGGCCTTCCACGGAGGTAAAGATACAGTGGTTAAACCACAGCGCACCACCAACATGATCGAAGCAATCAAAAAAGCAGGTGGTAATCCAAAAGCAACAATTTACCCCGAGGTTGGGCATAACTCCTGGGTCAACGCTTATTCTGACCCAGAAATGCTCAAATGGCTTTTTACAAAGAAGAAATAATATGCACCTTAAAGCTTTGGCGTTATTGATAATAACTGGTTTAACTGCGGGCCTTCACGCCGAAAACTGGCCTGCTTTTCGAGGCCCTTCAGGCAACGGGAAATCTTCAGAAAAAAATCTCCCAAGCACTTGGTCTCCCACCGAAAACATCAAATGGAAACTTAAACTCCCTGGACCGGGAAGTTCCAGCCCTATTATTTGGGAAAATAAAATCTTTCTCTCACAATCATTGAACAAAGAAGGGTCTGAAAGAGCCCTTCTCTGCATTGATAGGAAGGACGGCAAAATCCTATGGCAAAAATCTATCACCTACCAAGAAAAAGAACCCACCCACTCCACCAACCCCTATTGCTCTGGAACACCTGTCACAGATGGTTCAAAAATTATCGTATCATTTGGGTCTGCCGGACTTTTTTGCTTCGATTTTGTTGGGAACATTCTCTGGAATAAAGATTTAGGCAAGTGTATCCATCTTTGGGGAAACTCAACTTCTCCCATACTTCACAAAAATCTTGTCATACTCAACTTCGGCCCGGGGGAAAACTCTTTCCTTCTTGCGCTTGATAAAAATACCGGGAAAGAAATCTGGCGAGCCAATGAACCCGGTGGGTCTAGCGCAATTGAAAAAGGCCAGGATTGGCTTGGTTCATGGGCCACCCCAGCACTTCATACCAACGGTCCAACCTCTCAATTAATCATGCCTTGGCCCAATAATATCAAATCTTACAACCCCGATAACGGACAACTCCTTTGGACTTGCCAAGGAATCACCAAGCTGGTTTATACTTCACCATTGGTAGACAAGGACATCGTCGTTGCGATGTCAGGCTATCATGGAAGCGCAATGGCTGTAAAAACAGATGGCAAAGGCGATGTGACCCATTCCCACAAACTTTGGATTAATAATTCTAAAAATCCCCAACGAATTGGTACTGGTATCATTCATGACAACCACTTATTCATGGCAAACGCTGGGCCGGGAAACATCCAATGCATCGACATCTTAACTGGCAAGGACCTTTGGGAAAATCAACGCCTCGGGGCGAATCACTGGGGTAGCATGATTTATGCAGATGGCAAACTTTACGCTACCGACCAGAACGGCGATACTTTCATTCTTGAAGCTAAGCCTGTATTCAAGCAATTGGGAAAAAATTCATTGAAAGAACATACGGATGCCACCCTTGCAATCGCAGACAAAGAACTGTTTATTCGAACTTTCCAGCACTTATGGTGCATTAGTGCACAAAAATAACCTGCAACAATTTGTATAATACTTGTAATAATTGTTCTGCTTCAGGGTTGGTATTTTATTTAAGTTGATAAAACCGAGTTAAAAACATGAACCAGTTAATCTTAGCGGCAATGCTTTTACTAAATCAATCTTACGGGCCAAAAATAAAAGCTGATCCTAACAATCCGCAACCGGGTTCGATTGGTAGAAAAATCCCCAACTTCGTACTTCCATATCCCAACGACAAAAAAGCTTCTTTATCTGATTTCAACGAAAGTAAAAGCCTGGTTTTTGTATTTCTTGGTACCAATTGTCCCGTCAGCAACGCCTACATTCCCACCCTCAATGAATTAAGCAAAAAGTACAAGAAAAGCGAGGTTCAATTCGTAGGGATTTATGCCAATCCGGGAGATAATAAGGAAATCATAAACCAACATGTACGCGACTTTAAAATCAACTTCCCAGTGATCTATGATGTCGAACAAATCACGTTGAGGCTGTTTGGAGCACGCAGAACAAGCGAAGTATTCGTGCTGGATCAAAGAAGAAACATTCAATACCAAGGCCGAATTGATGACCAAATAAGCAATACTGCCCGAAAAGAAAAACCCACGGTTGATGACCTTGTAAATTCGATTGATCAGATTCTTAATTTGAAGAAAGTAACCGTGGCATTTACGGAACCTCCAGGCTGCTTGATAACTCATTTATCTAAATCAAACAATTCAAAAATCACTTATGAATCGCATATTGCAAAGATACTTTTCAAGAATTGCACTGATTGTCATCATCCAGGAACCGCGGCACCATTTTCTCTGCTATCCTACGAAGACGCAAAAAACAACGGGGCGATGATTAAAGAAGTAACTTCGCTTCACACCATGCCACCTTGGCATGCAGATTCCCGCTTTGGACATTTCGCAAACGAACGAAAATTAAATTCCGAAGAAATCTCCCAAATAGCTGCATGGGTTGATGCAGGCATGCCTGCAGGCGATCTTACAAAAGCACCCAAGCCCCAAACTTTCAGTGAAGGCTGGAGATTAGGAAAACCTGACGTCGTATTCCAGATTCCCCAAGAAGTTACGATTCAAGCAAAAGGAACCGTAGGGTACAAATACTTCAGTGTCAAAACCAATTTCCAAGAAGATATGTGGCTGCAAGCTGCCGAACCCAGACCGGGCAATCGTTCTGTCGTCCATCATATTATTGTTTTTTACCGTGAACCAGGCAAAGGCAAGCGGCCCGTTTGGATTGCTGCAACTGCCCCAGGAGCAGAACCCGTGATTCATCCTCAGGGAATGGGCAGAAGAATCCCTGCCGGATCCGAAATTATCTGGCAGATCCATTACACTCCAACAGGGAAAGAGGAAAAAGATCGGTCAGAAGTCGCCTTTGTTTTCTGCAAGGAAAAGCCGAAGCAGAACATTCAAACCCATGGCATAGCCAACAATATGTTTCTTATCCCCCCTCTCGCTTTTAACCATGAGGTTGTATCTTCGATCACCGCAAAAAAAGATGCTGTAATCCTTGCTTTCTTTCCACATATGCACCTTCGTGGCAAAGATTTCGAATATCAGGTTCAATATCCTGATGGAAAAGTGGAAACCATACTCTCTGTACCACAATATGACTTCAACTGGCAAAGCACCTATAGACTTAAAGAGCCATTGAAAATCCCGCAGGGCAGCAAAATTAAATGTATTGCTCATTTCGACAATTCAAAGTTGAACCCGGCCAATCCCGCTCCCTGGAAACCCGTTTTCTTTGGGGAACAAACTTGGGAAGAAATGATGATCGGTTACATCGACTTTTATTATGTTGATGAAATAGTCGAACCCAAAACTGCTAATAGTTCAAATTAATTGTTACAAGCCTTCGCCAAACAGGCTAAAAATCTCTGCTTTAATCATCAGAATGATTGCAAAATCTTTAATAAACCTTCATAATAGAATAGCTTATGGCTATCTCTGTAGGATAACCACAGCCACACCAGAAGGCCAGGAAGACCCTTACATGGTCTTAGTTTCATGTTCAATCTTTATTCAAACCCAGCAAAAAAAATAACTAGAAGAAAACTGCTTGAAGTTGGCGGGCTGTCTGCTCTTGGAATCGGACTGCCAAATCTCCTTCATGCTGATCAAAGCAAAATAGCTATTAAAGCTAAATCCTGTATTTTCATTTATCAGTATGGAGGATTGAGCCAACTCGACTCCTGGGATCCAAAACCTGATTCCCCTGAAGGAATCAGAGGCCCCTACAAACCCATAGCTACACGAATTCCTGGCTTTAAAGTGGGCGAACTCATGCCCAAGCTTGCTTCTAAAGCGGACAAATATACCATCATCCGTTCCATGAGCCATTCGATCCCCGTACATGATATTGCCAATCGAATGCTACTTGCAGGGCAATCCAACCCACCAATGAATGCCCCCGCTTTTGGTTCGATTGTTACAAAGCTAAAACCAAGCCCGGGCGACATACCTTCCTATGTTTGGCTGCAAAAATTCGGTGGTGGTGCAGCCCCACCCGATAACACCTACCTTACCGGTGGATACCTTGGCATGGGTAATAGCCCCTTATTAATTGGTACCACTCACCTCGAAAACCCCTCTGTCCCCGGGTTCAAAATCAATGCCTTTGAACCTGCAGGGCTTTCTACAGCACAACTTGCCAATCGAATTAAATTGCTTTCAAGTCTGGAAGGATCTGAAAACAAAAACAAAGTACACCAATCAATTAACGAATTTCGTGACAAAGCTTTTAATATCCTTACAGGAACCAAAGCAAAAAAAGCTTTTGATATCGATCAAGAGAACATCAAAACCCGTGAACAGTACGGCATGCACCCAATGGGTCAGAATCTTCTCCTTGCAAGAAGATTAATCGAATCAGGCGTTCGTACTGTTGGAGTTGTAGCGTGGACCGGCCTTGCACCCAAAGATAAATTTGTAAGCCTGGAAACTTGGGACATGCATGGGAATGCGGGGATCAGCATTTTCGATAATGGCTGGAATGGTCTGGGTTGGGCTTTGCCACGCTGCGATGAGGCAGTCAGTGCGCTTCTTGAAGATCTTGAAACAAGAGGGATGCTAGAATCCACATTGGTTGTTCTGGTCGGCGAATTTGGTAGAACTCCAAAAATTAGCAAGGGCGGTTCAGCAATCGGAAGAGATCACTGGCCAAAATGCTATAGTGCGATGATTGCCGGTGGAGGAGCAAAAAAAGGTTTGATTTACGGTGCCTCCGATTCCACCGCAGCTTATGTGAAAGATAACCCTGTTTCACCGGAAGATTTTGCTGCAACAATATTACACCTGATGGGGATCGCCCCGGAAACCAGACTAAGCCCCGATGGATTTACACTTCCAGCAAGCCTCGGAACCCCAATCCAAGGATTGATATAAGAAATGTTAAACCAGTCATTTTGCCTGAGTATCCTGTTGGTCTTTTTATCTTCACCAATGGCTGTTTTAGCAGAATCTCCAAATCAAATAGCCATGAATATTATTATTGAAAACTGCTTGGACTGCCATTCAGGCAACAAACCGAAAGGCGGGCTTGATTTATCCACGAGGGAAAACCTTTTTAAGGGTGGAGACAGCGGACCAAGCATAGAAACAAACAACTCTTCAAAAGGGCTGATACAGGAAGTACTCGAAGAAGGTCGTATGCCCCCAAAAAAGCCATTGGACAAAAAACATGTGGCTTATCTAAAAAACTGGATAAAAAATGGAGCCAAATACCCAACCCCCAAAATCGACATCTTCAGCAACACCACTTCAAAAAGAGCAGGAAAAGATTGGTGGTCGCTTCTCCCAATAAAAAAAACGCCCATTCCTTATCCAGTAGACAACAATCTTGGGTTACAACCTTTAGATTATTTTATCTTCGATGAGTTAAAAAAACTTGATCTAAAACCAGCGGAACCTGCTGATCGCAGAACACTCATCAGAAGAGTTTATCTGGATCTAACCGGCTTGCCGCCTGCACCAGAAGATGTCACCAAATTCTTGGCAGATGAGTCGTATGATGCGTTTGGTAAAATTGTAGACAAGCTCCTTTCATCCCCGGGTTATGGCGAAAAATGGGCAAGACATTGGCTAGATATTGTTCGTTACGGCGAATCAGATGGGTTTGAAAGAAACGCTCCAAGGCTAAACTCTTGGCACTACCGCGATTGGGTAATCAATGCTTTAAACAGCGACATGCCCTACGACCAATTTGTTCAAATGCAAATTGCAGGTGACGCCATTTTTCCTGATTCTACAGATTCAATATTGGCGATGGGGTTTTTAGTCGCTGGAATTCACAACACCGTATTGGGTGCAAATGCAGAAGCCCGTGAAATCGCCAGACAAGATGAAATGGAAGATCTGGTAAGTTCAATTGGACAAACATTTCTAGGCCTTACCATCAATTGTGCAAGATGCCATGATCATAAATTCGATCCGATCAGCCAAAACGATTACTATCAAATGGTTGCCAATCTTTCCGGTGTCAGACAAGGAAGTGTTCCTGTTCCCAATAAAACGATCATCAAAGAAATTATAAAAGCAAACGAACAAAAAGCGGCTTTGAACAAATCCTTGGCAGATATCGAAAAAGTCGCTCTAGCCAAGATTGGAACCAAGGCCGGTTCCATTATACCCAGTCCGATCGCCCAATGGGATTTTCGTAAAGATGGTAAAGACAATCAGGGAAACCTTACCCTTAAACTCGAAGGCAATGCAAAATTAACAGCCAACGGACTGGAATTGGATGGAAAAAATTCTGTCGCCCGATCTTCTACCTTAAAAACAGATATTAAAGAAAAAACATTGGAGGCTTTTGTCATTCTTTCCAATCTTAATCAAAAAGGGGGAGGAGTACTCACCATAGAAACCAAGGACGGAAATCTTTTTGACTCAATAGTTTTTGCTGAACAAGAATCCGCAAGATGGATGGCGGGTAGTAATTTTTATCAGCGGACTCAATCATTTAAAGGTATGCCGGAAAATGAAGCACATTTAAAACCAGTCCATCTGGCGATCACTTATTCCCAAGATGGGAAAATCACCGCATACCGAAATGGAAAAATTTACGGAACAGCCTATCAGAGCAAAGGTGTGGCTCTGTTTCCTGCGAGCAATTCCATCATTGCTTTTGGTATGAGGCACGAACCGCCAAGTGGAAACCACTTACTAGCAGGAACTATTTTAAAAGCCCGGGTTTTTGATAAAGCCTTGACTGCAAACGACATTTCTAACCTATTTGAAGAATCAGGAATCTTTGTTTCAGAAAACGACCTTACAACGAATTTAAACCAAGAACAACTCGGACTTCGCAAAAAAATCAAAGAGGAAATCTCAAAATTGGAATCTGATCTAAAGCTATTAAATAGCAAGAAAGAAAACGCAACCATTTATTCTGCAATTTCCGCCCCACCCTTATCAACCAAGTTCCTCAACAGAGGACAAGTGACAGAACCTGGAAACGAAGTATTTCCTGGGAACATTTCTGTTCCTTCGTTCCCTGGCAACCCAACTAAAATCCTTCCAAACGCTTCCGACCCCGAACGAAGGGCATCTCTTGCAAAATGGATCACAGCCCCGTCAAATCCTCTATTTGCAAGAGTGATTGTAAATCGAATCTGGCATTATCACTTTGGCAACGGGATTGTCGATACGCCCAGCGATTTTGGTTTTAATGGGTCAAAACCAACCCACCCAGAGCTTCTTGATCACTTAAGTCAATTGTTTATTGATTCGGGTTATTCATTGAAACAATTACACCGATCAATTATTCTTTCCAGAACCTATCAACAAGCATCAAAACCCTCAGAAAATTCACTTAAAAAAGATTTTGACAACCGCTATCTTTGGCGCTGGGCACCCAGAAGGCTTGATGCAGAATCCATTCGCGATTCCTCTCTGAAAACTTGCGGCACCTTTAATCAAGAAATGAATGGACCTGGATTTTCGGATTATAAAACCGAGTCAAACAATGGAACCACCTACTACAATCCCATTGAAAAACTAGACTTCAACCTTTCCAGGCATAGCATTTACCGTTTTACTCCGCGGGGCGCTAATCAAGGATTGCTCGACAGTTTTGATTGCCCCGATAATTCTTCGGCTGCACCCAAAAGAAGCAAGACCACCACGCCCATCCAAGCTTTAACATTTTGGAATGGACCTTTCACTCAAAACCTTTCCGAATCTTATCCAAAGAACCACCCCGATTTCGAGTCTCTTTCTTCCAGTAATCAAAAAATCAACCATGTTTTCAACCATCTGCTTCAACGTCTTCCTTCAGATATTGAGAAATCAAAAGCTTTGATCCTTGTAGAGAAACATGGTTACACCCCATTGATCCGGGCAATTTTAAACTCCAACGAATTCCTAACCTTGGAATAATTTATCCCAATGAATGATTCATTTAATAACCGCAGATCATTCCTATGTAATGGAAGCCAGAGTATTGCAATTACTGCTGTTGCCAGCGTTTTAGGACAAAGCCTATTTGCCACCAACTTCAAAGCCAACGATAAAAAAATCAGAGCCAAAAGAGTTGTTCAAATATCCCTGGTCGGTGGGCTTTCACATCTAGATTCTTTTGATTACAAACCTGAGCTCGAAAAATTCCATGGCAAAAAACTTCTGGCTGACAAAGTCCCAGATACGTTCTTTAATCAAGTTGGTTTGATCCGAAAAAACGATTGGGAATTTAAGCAGCGAGGAAAATCTGGCCTCTTCATTTCCGACTTATTCCCCAATATTGCAAAATGCGCTGATGATCTTACCATTATTCGTTCCATGGTTTCAGATTCTGCAAATCATACCCCAGCATTATTTATTGAAAACAGTGGATTTAGCTCAAACGGATTCCCCGCAATGGGAAGCTGGATTTCTTATGGCCTTGGTTCTGAAAATGCAAATCTTCCAGTCTTTATTGTTCTCCCCGATGGCAGAGGGGAGCCCAATGGTTGTGCTTCAAATTGGTCTAACGGCTTTTTACCGGCTAACCACCAAGGGGTTATTTTTCAGTCAGGAAATCAGCCCCTTAAAAACCTTTATCCTTCAAAATCCAGAAGCAATGCCGAAGAAAATGATTCCATTGATTTCCTTAATCAATTAAACGCTTCACACTTATCGGGATTCCCCGGAGATACAAATCTTGCTGCACGAATAAAATCCCACGAAATGGCAGCCAAACTACAACTTTCCGTACCTGAAGCCACCACCATTAACAACGAACCCATGCATATCCAAAACCTTTACGGGATCCATCAACCCGAAACATCTGTTTGCGCCCAAAAATGCCTGCTTGCTCGAAGACTGTTGGAACGAGGGGTTCGTTTTGTGCAAATATACTCTGGAGGGCCTATTGCCGGCAGTCCTAGAGCTAGCTGGGATGCTCATGAAAATGTCAAAGAAAACCACTCTAATGAAGCTTTGAAAATTGACCAACCGGTTGCAGGCTTGATCCTTGACCTTAAGCAAAGGGGCATGCTCGAAGACACCTTGGTTTTATTTACCACCGAATTTGGCAGGACTCCTTTTGCCCAATCTTCTTCTACGACCATTGGCACTGGCAGAGATCATAACAAATACGCTTTCTCAGTCATGATGGCCGGGGCAGGTTTAAAAAGTGGAATAACGTACGGGGAATCAGATCCTATCGGCTGGAAGGTGGCAAGCAATCCTGTTGCATGGCACGATTTTCATGCAACAGTTCTTCACCTTCTTGGCATTGATCATGAGCAATTAACCTTTTACCACAATGGCATTCAACGAAGATTGACCAATGTTCATGGCAATATCATCCACAACATACTGGCTTAAAAAATGTTACATCCTAAAATATCGATAATTACTATTTCTTTCATATCTGCAATTGTTTTACCATTATACCCTCTAAACATTCAGGCATCTGAAGAAGAAGAAATAAAAAAATCACTCGACTTATTAAGGTCTGCCGCAAAGGGGCACATTGAAAAAAAGAGCTGTTTTGGCTGTCATAATCAAGCTTTTCCAATGCTAGCTTTTTCAAATGCAAGCAAACGAAACATAAAAATCCCAAGTGAAGAGACAAAGGCACAAGCTGATTTTGTTTTGGAGTTCCTCAAAAAAAACCAAGAAAAGTATTCGGAGGGAAAAGGGACTGGCGGGGAAGCAGATACTGCAGGATATGCACTTTTAACTCTCGAATTAGCAGGGATCAAACCAAACGAGACAACGGATGCTGTAGTCACCTATTTGTTAAAACATCAGGCAGCAAATGGTTATTGGAAAGTAACATCGAATCGGCCCCCTTCTGAAGCCAGTCATTTCACAACCAATTATTTGGCGCTTCGCGCTTTGAGGGTATGGGGGAATTCAAATTCAAAAAACGAAATTGAAGAAAGAACAAGAAAATCGGCTGCATGGATCTTGGAAACTTCCCCAAAAACAAACGAAGATCAAGTATTTCAGCTCCTTGCTTTCTCAGAATTGAAGGCAAACAAAACTAACATGGAAAAATGTGCCAAGGACTTAATCGCCAAACAAAAACCAGATGGCGGGTGGTCTCAAATGGAGAACATGGATTCTGACCCCTATGCTACTGCAACAGCATTGGTATCGCTTCATCTAACTGGAATACTCTCCAATAGGGACAAAGTCTTTCAAGATGGCATCAAGTATTTGATCAAAACTAGAAAAGAAGATGGCTCATGGTTCGTCAAATCCAGAAGTAAGCCATTTCAAACCTATTATGAAAGTGGTTTTCCTCACGGCAAAGATCAATTCATATCCGTTGCCGCATCCGGTTGGGCTACTACAGCATTACTACTATCGCTTTCCGAATAAACCTGAGAAACGATCATTGTTGGATGGGTATTTTAATTTGTAGGATGTTTTTATTTCTTTTGAGTGTCAGCGAAACAACATCGCCTGGTTTTTTTGAATCAATAGCGTAAAAAAAGATATCAGACTCCCTTAACAGATTTGTTTTTTCATCAAAGCCAAGCAAAATATCACCTTTTAATACTCCAGCTTTGTGGGCGGCAGCATGGGGCCCAAATTGGCCGACATGTTTAGCTCTTAACGCCATTGAATTTTTGCTTAGACCTTCAGCTTTTATTTCGTCATCAGTCATATTTTCCAATAATATTCCACCAAGCACCATTCTACGGAGCATCCATGATGAAGAACGCCAAGATATATCATCCTGCCTTCTCCAAGATCCGGGCAAGCACAATTCAAGATTTACATTTTTATTATTTCGAAGTACTTCGACGGGAATTTTTCCACCAGATGCAGGAATTGAATTCAACACCCATTGAATATCAGCAATTGAAATAATGGGTTGACCGTTCATGAAGCGAACAACATCGTTTTTCTTAAAACCTGAAATATCTCCAAATGATTTATCTTTTACTTCAATCAAGGCTCCCAAGGAATCAGGATGAAAAACTAAACCAATTGATTTTGGGTGTGGATAAGGAAAAAGAACTTCCTCAGAAATCTTTGATTTACCCAAACGAAGATTTTCCCTAATCGCCTCGCCAACCTGATGACAATGAATACAACTTTGAACCACTTTCCCATCATAATCCAATTTGGAAGTGTACTTTGTTTTTAAAGTTGGAAATAACTCGGGTGATTCAAACTCGGGCTTGGGGCCTTTCTTTTTCAACAATGCAGTCTTATTTGATGGATAATTATCGTGCAGTTGCAATACCGCTTGCATTGCTTTGCCCAAGCCAACAAGTGAAACATCCCCCGACCAGTTGGTTCGATGCGACCGCGTCCCATATCTGCCATAAATCGTTCCATCCGCATTCAAAAACATAATTGCAAATGATTGATCATAATCAAATTGAAAAAGTGACAGATCCAAGCCGTTGGTACCAACAATTCGTACTCGAACAAACTTCTCCAATAGCGATTTGATAACAGTATCTTTTTCCATCAATTCATCATCCAATTTGACACATTCTTCGCATGGCAAACAGCGAAGGACAACCATCAAAGGCTTATTATTATTTTTGGCATCTTCGATTCCCTTGTTAAAATTGTTGTAATGCCAAAAACCACTAGCTTCATTTTTAATTTTGTCTTCCTTGACTTTTTGCTCCCTCGTCTGAGCCAAAGAAAGGCCAGCAAATGCGAGAACACAAATAAAACTACTGATGAAAAACTTATTCATTTGATGGAATCCTTAAGATCATGGTTTTAATTTAATGCCTGCACGAAGTTCAATTTCTTTTTGATCCAGCGCCTTGGGATAAATTGCGACTTCGTCAATCTTTCCTTCCCAACTGAAAAGCCCATCAAGCCGGCCTCCAATGCAAAATGCTGAATTTTTTACCGATGCACCTACATCACCTTCAATTTCTTTTTTACCATCAAGATAAATCGTGACTTTTTTACCACTACGCACCATTGCAACATGATGCCATTCCTTCAAGGAGACAAGGGTTTTTCCTGAAAGCAAGGGGGTCAAGCTATTACCTCTTGTATAAGAAAGATATCCTGGGTTAGAAACACCCCCAAGGCAAAGATGCTCACTTAAAAGGCCAGTATCGCCCGAAACTCCCCTAGAGAAAAAGAAACCAGCTATATTGCGTGAATTAGGGGGAAGGCCATTCCAAATCCAACCTTCGATGGTAAAGGCTTCATCAATATTTTTGATATCAGCAACCATGCTGCCGCCTGCAAAATGAACAGAATGATTTAGTTTATTATCACCAAACACCTTTGACTGGGGACCAGGGAGGTAAAAAGCTTTCCGATCCAAATAACGTCCATGATTTTTGTTGGGAGAAAAGTCGACCGCAGTATTTCCCTCGATATCTTCAAACCGCCAATAAGCAGAAGGTGAACTTTTGCTAATAATTTGCGAATATTCACACATTAATGGGGTTCGGGATTTTCTTTTTGTTTGGGCGAGTTGTTCCAAAGAAATCAGCAAACTTTCAACTATCTTAGGTTCTGCGCCAACTTCAAGGGAAGCAGTTCGTGCAGGCCACGTGGTATATCCCCCTAAAGCATGCTGTTCAGGTGGGGGTATGTAACCCTCCGCACCATTGGCAAGTTCAATGTTCATGGTAAGTTCAAACGGACATTGTTCCTTGATTTTAATTCCGGTAATACCAAAGACTTCATTAGGAATCGCAGCAATACCCAATCCCCCTATTCGGATTGCCTGAAGTTTCAATTCAGCTTCAGGTTTTTCGAGAAGGTAAAACTGTTCTTTAGCATAAACTTCGTCCCTGTTTTTAGGGAGTGGGGACTGCATTTTAGAAACCAAAGTTCTAGCCCACTCTTCCCTTTTTTTATCTGGTGTTCGTTTACTGAAACCCAATAATGTTTCTTTAATTTCGAGTGGAACCCAATTTTTATAAACAACAGAATCAAGTGCTTTATAGCAACGATCTGCTATGTTTTTAGCAAATGCCTGAACATCTCTTTTAGGGGCAACATCGCCATAATTCATCCACATAAGATCACCACTAGTGCCTTGAGACATGAAGGAAACATTATTAGACCCGGGAGATTTTGCGTTTATATTTTGATTTAAGGCTTTGCAAAAATGGCCGTAGTAATCAGCAGAAACAGCAGGACTTCCATAATAATGCATGGAGTAATTAGCAAAAACTGCAAGGGGTTTACCTTCGTATGATTGCACTGAAAGCAAAGTGATTGCAGTATCAACTGGCCCCGAAGGGCCAATTACATTGGGGTTTTTATGCCCGGGATGCATATTCGCCCTGACAGTTTTATCACCAAATGGATCCACCAGCATTTTGTCGGGTTGATAAATCCAGCGTCTGCAAAAAGTATGTTCATCATCATGAAATGCGGTCCAGCCAATTCGGGCAGCAACTTTGCTTTTATGGGCTAAAGTTATAGCTCTAACAATTTGAGGAGCAAGAAAAGATTTGTATGCCTCATCCGCCCTAGTTCCCAATACCCCCATTGCGGCAGGGGCAGAATGTGTATGAGTTGCACTAATCATAATATTTGCAGCGGGAATTCCAGTTGTCTCCTGGGCCATGCGTTTAACGGGATCAAGAAAATCACGTGGCATCATGCAACTATCAACAACAACCAGTGCAATCTGGTTTTTCCCATCATCAAGAATCAAGGCCCGGACAAAAAGATCATCAACTTTAGCTTTGGCAAGGACTTCAAGAAAACCACCATTAACTATAACGGGGAAGTTAGTGGGTGAAATATCAACTTCCGCCGCACCAGCTTTAAATACTTTATTGATTGTATCCTGGGCTCTTGAAAACGCAGGAGAAAGCAAAAGCAATAGTGGTAACAAATAAAATATTCGACCCATGTATGCCTCGCATTAACAAAAAGATAACAAGAAAATCTGGGACTTATTATGACTGGGTTCTGGCAAGCTCTGTAATGGCTTCGCCAGACCTTATAATCGGGGTTGGTCTACCACTGAAATCTTTCAATGCAATATTTTTATAATCAATCCCAAGATGTTGATAAATGGTTGCAAGAAAATCTTCAGGAGAGACCTTGCGAGAAATAGGGTCCTCACCTTTTTTATCCGTAGCGCCGATGATTTGTCCGGTTTGAATCCCACCTCCTGCAAAGAGGAAAGAGCCAGCTCTAGGCCAGTGATCTCTTCCAGGTTGAACAACACCAGCAGCAGCGCTGGCAACCCCACCCCCACTACTTGCAACATGGGAAATACGAGGTGTTCTGCCAAATTCTCCACCAACTGCGACCAAAACTCGCTTTTCCAATCCCCTTGCATAAATATCTTCGATAAGGGCAGTAACAGCTTGATCAAAGAATGGGGCACGGTACTTTAAGGCATCAAATACATGATGATTGACTGCGTGGTCATCCCAGTTGGCAACTCTGCCACATAGCGGGCCATCAAATTCAGTTGTAACAATATCTACGCCAGATTCCACCAAACGCCTGGCCATCAAGCACTGTTGCCCCCAAGAATTCCTACCATAACGGTCACGAACTTTTTCCGGTTCAAGTGAAAGATCGAAGGCTGTTTGAGCCTTGGGGCTAAGAAACATATCAAGTGCCTGGCGTTCAAATTGATCCATCGCCAATGAATTGCTTGTCTCATCAATGGATCTTAAAACTTGAGAAAGCGACTTACGCAAGCCTACTCTTTCAGCAAGCCTGTCCCGCTGCGCAAAATCTTTAAGACCAATATTGGGAATGGAAAATTGGGGGTTGTTTGGATCACCCAAAATTTTGAATGCATCATAACCACTACCTAAATAGGTTGAACCAGCTATGGTAAAACTGTCATAACGATCCACCGGATTTACTGCGACATAATTAGGAATACTTTTTGTACCCCCTGATCGCAAATAATTGGCAATCGACATCCAATCAGGATACTTTGGCCCGGGTTTATCTTGGGCATCCGGATCGCCTGAAAGCATTTGCAAAGAACCTGCAGGATGGCCACCACCTGAGTGAGCGATCGAACGCAAAAGTGTGTATTTGTTAGCAATTCCAGCAAGCCCTGGAAGCAGTTCGGTCAATTGGATGCCTGGCACATTGGTATTAATTTGCTTGAAAGGGCCACGATACTCAGCAGGTGAATCCGGTTTGGGATCAAAGGTATCAAGGTGACTGCATCCACCTCTTAGCCAAACAAGAATAATCGCAGTTTTTTCAGACTGGTTTTCAGCGCCTCCTAGGTTTCGCAAGTTAAATAACCCAGGCATGCTAAGGCTTGTAAAACCACCTAAACCTAAACGAAGCAATTCCCGCCTGCCAATTTTATTGGTGCCTCGAACCAGGCCTCTGCAATTAATAAAAGATTTGTTCATATTAAGTGCCAAATCATCGACCAAATCAAACAACTATATCCATGATCTAATATTCATAATTCTAACCAATCCAATTTGCCAATTCATAGTTATATTTGAAAATTCAGACATCCATTTTAAGTGAATACTCACTTTTTGCGATTTAAACAGAATATGATTGACCAAATGCCTGATGAAGATTACGAATGGAATAAGTAAATAAATCAAAGAAAGGAAAATTAATCATGCGATTTTTAACCTGTTTCGTTGCATTCGCTTCCATTCTTAGCTTTGCAATTTCCCAGGAAAACACCAAATTTGTCATGTTATTTGATGGAAAAACCCTTCAAGGGTGGGATGGAAATGAAAAAGTATGGCGGGTTAAAGACGGAGTGATTGTTGGGGGATCCTTCGAGAACAACCCTAGAAACGAATTCCTCACTTATAAATCAAGTTTCAAAAACTTTATCCTCGAACTGGATTACAAACTTGTTTGCAAAGATGGCGACCCCAATGCAGGCATTCAATTCAGAAGCAAACGCATTGAAAACCCACCCAATGAAATGTTCGGTTTCCAAGCTGACATAGGCAGTTACAAAAAAGGCAATCTTATATCTGGCAGCCTATATGATGAATCCAGAAGGAAAAAGTTCCTCGTTCAATCTGATCCTAAACTCGTCAAAGAAATTGAAAAACTCGAAGATTGGAACACCTATAAAATTTACGCAAACGGAAACAAAATCGAATTATACCTCAATGGAAAAAAAACCTGCGATTACACTGAAAATGATGCATCCATCGAAACCTCTGGTTTCATAGGCCTTCAAATCCACGGAAACTCCAAGGCAGAAGTTTACTACAGAAACATCAAGGTCCAAGAATTACCTTAACATTTCTACAAGCCATGCCCCTAAACCTAGAAAACAAACCTGCACTTAACAAATTGAACTTTCTAGGTTTAAGCATTGCTGGGACTATTTTATTCTGTTTTGCATACTCTCAGGCCCCTCTTTATTACTCCAATCAAAATCAATACTTCCTGCATGGCTTTTCCAAAGCCAGAGTGGGTTACCTTGAAAAAGATTGGCTGGGAAACACCACGGATCCAACCCCCCTATTCAGCGAACTCGTTTGTTTTAGCATCTCTTGGATTAACGAATACATCTTTTATTTGTACTACGCGATCTTACAAGGAATTTTTCTTTTTTGTGCTTGGATCATTTACCAGCGAAAATCCAAAACTTATAACCTTGAAATCAGTCATTACGCTTTTTTCAGTGCAATATTCATTCTTCTTAACTCTGCAGCATTACGCTGGTTATCATATCGCTTATTGGGGCAAGATTACCCTTGGTTTTTACAGGCAGGGGTTGCAGGGCAATACATTCTCGGCGCAATGTTTCAACCTTCAAATTTCGGTGTCTTCTTATTGCTTGGCCTGTCCCTTTTTCTGATTGGGAAACACGTTTCCGCTACTGTATTCACCTGTCTTGCAGGAATACTGCACACCACCTATTTATTAAGTGGAGCGTTCATTATCATTGGGTTTCAGTTATACTTGGTACTAGATGGCAGGATAAAGAAAGCAATGCTAATTGGCATACTAGCCCTTTTGTTGGTGATGCCCTCAGTTTTTTATGCTGCTGGCAATTTTCAACCTTCAACGACTGAAGGTTTTAAAGAAGCCCAGGAATTTCTTGTGAAATTCAGGCTTCCCCACCATTGCCTCCCCTCCTTATGGCTTGACTGGGTTGCATGGCTGCAAATAATTTGGATCATACTTTCGATATTACTTTTGCGAAAACAAAAAGAATTTACGATACTTCTCGTTCCATTTTTACTAGGGACTTTGCTTACCATATTACAGGTTTTAACACAAAACAACACACTGGCGTTACTATTTCCCTGGCGAATCAGTTCGGTGCTTGTTCCATTGGCAACCATGCTGATCCTCTCAGAATCAATGGTTTTATTCATTCGTTATTTTCCGAAGTTTAATCCGTTTTTCCCTTCCGTGGTCACAATCGTACTACTTGCATTCCTAGGCATTGCAATCCCTGTTTTAAAAATCGGATTTGTCATCAATGAAAACGAAAATTCACTCCTTGCACATATCAAAAACCACAAGGCAAAAGATGATCTTTATATGATTCCTGTCAATATTCCAAATCTTGCTGCAACCACCCGTGGATCTCTTTCAAGCGATTTCAAGCCCCTACGCAAAAAAACCACCGATACCAGGATAGTACCGATCGATATGCAAAGATTCCGTCTGTATGCCCAAGCACCTCTTTACGTTGATTTCAAAGCCATACCTTACAAAGATGCGGATGTTCTCGATTGGCACAAACGGTTGCTCCGTGCCCAAGATTGGCAAAAACGATTATTGGACAGTGAAACACCCAAATTAATCAAGGAATTAAGGGAAGAGCACATCACGCACATCGTAACCAATGCAAAAGTTGAGATGGAACAATCTGAATTGGAATTAAAGTTTTCCGATGAGCATTTCAAGTTATGGAAAATAAAAGAAGCCCGAGAACCCTAAGGCCTCGGGCTTGCAAAGGCATTTTAACCATTACTTTTTAAACATTGCGTGAGATGGATCACCCCTTGAGAGCAAATACGCAAGCAAGTCGAGAACTTCATTTTCATTGAGGGTTTTTAAGAGATCCTGAGGCATCAAGGAAACAGGAGAGACTTTAACCGATTCAACATCTTTTTTCTTAAGATCTTGAACCTTGCTGGAATCTTCAGGATCGGTAACCACGATTATTGATTCTGCGTTTTCACTGACTACTTTTCCTGTAATGAATTTCCCGCTCTTGGTTTCAATAATCGAAGCCTTGTATTGATCAGATATCACCTTGTTGGGTTCAACAATTGATTCACAAAGATCTTTCAAACTAAATCGACCTGCTACCTGACTAAGGTCCGGCCCGGTTGCTCCACCCTCACCGTTATAACGGTGGCAAACCACACAGCGGGAAGCAGCATACATTTTCTGGCCGTTTTTAAAGTCCCTCTTAACCAACTTACCATCCGCAAGCTGGACTAGTTCAGCAAGCTTGTATTCCCTGCCTGGGCCGGTAGCCTTGGGCAATACAGGCGCTTTATAAGGCTTTTTCAATCCTAGAGCTTCTATAGCCAACCGGTCAACACCGGTGGCGTTATCAAAAGCTTCTTTTTCAATGTTATTTAAAAAGCCCTGATAACTAGCCCCACCACTCTTGGTTCGTGCGTCGTTAAGCGCTGTAAAATACATCTTACGCTGATCAATGTTCCAATTTTCTTTTAAATTACGAAGGGAATAAAGATAATAATTTTTCTGAAGGTCGGGAAAATTAGAAAGCATCTTGGAAATGCTACCACCATAACCACGATTCCGCAGAAGCAGTTCTTCCATTTCTTTCCCTTCAACAGGCTTGGATGGCTGCATAAGCAATTGCGTAATTTTGCCGGCAATGGTGGAAGACTTCAAATAAACGAGTAGGTCGCCAAGATCTCTATTCAATCGCTCATCATTGGAAGGAAAGAAAGAATCAAGCTTAGAAGCTAGCTTGGCAGAGACATCTTTATCTGGTTCACCCATGCGAATAAAGAGAAGCTGATAAGCTCTGACAACTTCAAGTTTTTGGTTTTCTGAAAGGGATGAAAACTCAAGTTTATCAAGAGCTTTTAAAGCCTGGGCTTGCAAACTTTTATCTGCCTGTCGGGCAAGGGCAACTATTCCTTGAATAAGTGCTTCAGGGCTATTTTCAGATAGGACTTTATCTTGCCAGGATTTGGGGTCTTGGTGTTCCAGAGCAACTCTTGCCGCATACCGAATGAATCGATCCTCATTACCAAGGTATGAAAGGATGAATTGCAACTGGTCTGCACTTACTTTCGAAGGGTTATGAAAAGCTTCAAGCTTCCTACGGGTCTCACGTTCTTTAGCACCTTCTTTGTCCTGAAGTTCAGCAGGAGCAGTTGAATCTTTTCCGACATAAGTTACACGGAACAATTCGGATTGAGCACCACGCCCACCTATTGAAAAGTAAAGTGCTCCATCCTTCCCAACCACCACATCAGTCAATGGCAGGGGAGTCCGGGAAACAAATTCCTCTTTAACCGCTTTATAAGAACTACCCATGGGGGAAATATGAATGGCATACATAGTGCCAAAAGTCCAATCACAGATATAGAGTGCCTTTTGATATTTAGCAGGAAACTTTGTTCCATAACCAAACTCAACCCCTACTGGCGAACCGGGACCTATATCAACCATCGCCAAGTTCACTACCACTTGAAGCGTGGTTTACTCGGGTAGGGCGATACCAAGGCATGCCCATATCCCATTCCATATCCGCATCATAGACAAATATTTCGCCATCTGCATTCAGAGCAAAATCATATTCATTACGGTACCCACTGCTGATAATTTCCCAGTTTTTGCCTTCGGGATCCGTTTTGGCGATGTAACCACCGGGTGCAAGAATGCCACGGGCATGGCCGTTCGCATCCCACTGCCTAGGCAACAAATGATCTTCCCCCCAATTGCTTGGCAATCTGCTTGCATTAAAGTTTTCGGGTGGCAGGGTGTGGTTTCCACAAACCACCAAAATGGATTTACCATCAGGAGACAACCTAAGGGCATGAGGTCCATGTTCACCACCACCACGCAAGGCCTTAAGTTTAACCACTTCGTCAAACTGATCATCATTATTGGTATCACGCAGGCGATAAAGCCCACTACCTTGACCACCGTTTACACAAACATAAAGGCTATCGAAGGCAAAAAGCAACCCTTGGGCTGCACTGATTTTAACATCAAGTTTCTCAACTTTAACATCGCCTGCAACACCAGGGGCAGGAACAGTTATTCGATAAAGCCCCTTGTCGCCTTGGTCTGAAGCAATGATTCTCCCTTTTGGGTCAACAGTTAAACAAACCCAAGATCCAAGCTTTTCTTTAGGAACCGTAAAAAGCTTTTCAACCTGAAAACCATCAGGAACTTTGAAAGAATAATTAGAAACTGAAGCTACAGCACCTTCACCAGTTAAAACATTACCCCAAGGAGAATCTCCCAACTTGGCCACCTTTTTAACAACAGAAGGTTTACCCGCCTTCCCTTGCTCAACTGCCTTCCAAGTATCATCAGAAATCACATAGGTTGACTGCCCATCAGGGGAAGTAAGAATCATTTTAAATACAAACCCAGCTACACCTCCCTCATTTTCAACAAAAGCCTCAATGGAATTATCACCATTTTTAAGAAACTTGGTGACATCAAGCTGAACAGCATCTTTCCATTCGGAACTACGACCAACATCTTGGTTATTGATTTTTAGCTTAACGATATTATCACAGGCAAACTTCACTTTCGCTTTGGCCCCAGACCATGCAAATTCCTTGGTCAAAATATATTTGGTATTGTTATTCGCACCCCAGATCCAAAAGGGATTGGCCCCTCCCGCAAACTCATTGGGGTTTTTATTTTTGGCAACTGCAACGGGAGTTGTCACTTTATTCTCAGTAGTAGCCATTACTTCAGGAGTCTGGGTAAAAACCTCTTTTTCAAAAGCAAACAACGTCGCTTGAAAAGCTACGAAAGCAATCGTTAATACTAATCCCAGCCTGATTTTCAAAAACATATTGGCTCCTCAAATATTGCCAGAAGACCGTTTCTAATATCAAATTAACCTTATTAACTAATAAATATTAACAAATGACAAAAACAATGCCAACCAATAATACTGCTGAATCAGAAGCCAATTAATCCAAACTGTAGAACATTCTTTTTAATTATGGTACCTTGTTGCTTTGGAGGTTTTCAAACGAAACAGAATTTAAAAGATATGAGTAGCGCTTCGATTTCGATGCCGAGTTTTAATACAAACAAGCCAGAAACTGCATCAAGTGCAATCATTCTTGTGGTGGATGATAATGCATGGAATCGGGAAACACTGGTAAAATTACTGATGGAAAAAGGGCTTCAAGTTGTTTCAGCTGAAAATGGGATGAAAGCCCTGGAACTTATTAGCAACAATAAGTTCAACCTCATTTTACTTGACGCCAAGATGCCAAAATTCAATGGAGTTGAAGTATTAAAAAAAGCCAGAACCAATTTCACACCACTTGAACTCCCAATTATTATGATGACCGCAAGAGGCGAGGCAAAAGATATAATTGCGGCTTTGGAACTTGGAGCGAACGATTACATCACCAAACCGATTGATTTCCCCATTGCATTCGCGCGTATTCAAACCCATCTTCTACTAAACAAATCATTTCGAGAAATCGAAGACCTAAAGCAAAACCTGGGCGATAAAAATGAAAAGCTGGAAACTGCAAACCGCAGATTAAACAGGGATCTTGAAGCCGCTGCTGCCATCCAGCAAGCCCAATTGCCGGACGATTTACCCACTTTTCCAGGGGTCAATTTCGCTTGGATATTTGAACCCCACGAAAAACTCGCTGGGGATATGCTTCATGTTTTCCCAATTGGCACAACCAAGGTTGGTTTTTTTGTACTTGATGTAAGCGGTCACGGTGCCCCTGCCGCCCTTTTATCAGTCACTGTTTCACGTCATATCACAGGTTTGCAAGGTGAGACCGGAAACAAACTACTTGAAAAGCCGCAGAAAATCCTCACTTCACTCAACCAAAAATTCACCATGGACAACATGGGGGACAACTTCTTCACAATCGCTTATTGCGTTTTAGACCTGACTACCCTCGAACTAATCTACTGCTTGGCAGGACACCCAGGCATGATTTATTTGCCAAAAGGAAGCACTCCAACCGTACTTGACAAACCAGCAATTCCCATCGGCCTTTTCGATGACTCAGTATATTCCGAGGAAAAATTGCAACTTCATGATGGCGACCGATTGGTACTGTATTCGGATGGAGTGATCGAAGCTGTCAACCCTGAAAAACAATCCTTCGGGAAAGACAATTTGAAAAACAGCCTGCACAAATCAAATGATTCTAAATTGCCCAAAGCATTCAAGCAGGTCATGAAAGATGTCAAAGACTGGTGCAAACCAGGAAGGCCAGCAGATGATCTAACAATCCTGGGCATCGAAATCAACAAAAACAAATAGTTTGCCCGTAAACTCGTCCTCGGGTACTCTTGCTTAAATCACTTACTATCTTGGAGTAAAATCATGCTACCCGGAATCAAACTTTTCGATCTTACCAATAAAACCGCAATCGTCACAGGAGGCTCAAAAGGTTTGGGCCTTGCAATGGCTGAAGGGTTGGCTTCTGCGGGTGCAAATCTTGTAATCATCAGTAGAAATCAAAAAGAATCTCAAGCCGCTGCTGATAAAATCATCCGGGAATACAAAACAAAAGCAATCGCCATAAGTGCAACAGTTACTTCTGAAGATGAAATTCAAAAAGCAGTGACAACAACAATTAAAGAGTTTGGGTCCATCGACATCCTGATAAATAACGCAGGCATCAATATTCGCGGCCCCATTGACGAACTTTCCTACGAAGATTTTAAAAAGGTGCAACAAACCAATGTGGATGGAACATGGCTGCCTAGCAAGGCCGTGGTGCCCCACATGAAAAAGCAGAAAGCCGGCAGGATCATTAATCTTGCAAGTACGCTTGGTGTTGTAGGTTTAGCCAATCGCACGCCCTATGCAACCAGTAAAGGGGCGGTAGTGCAAATGACTCGAGCGCTGGCATTGGAACTTGCTCCATTTAATATCACCGTGAATGCGATCTGCCCCGGGCCATTCCTTACCGACATGAACATTCCCATCAAAGACGATGAGAACACGAAAAAATTCATCGTGGGTGCTGTCGCTTTAGAAAGGTGGGGCGAGCTTAAAGAAATTCAAGGCGCGGCCCTTTACCTTGCCAGTGCAGCTTCAAGCTACACAACAGGCAGCCTCATCACCGTTGATGGTGGCTGGACAGCGCGTTAAACTCAAGCAAGATACATCATCTTGAAGCTTTGAGAAATGCAACCAGATCTGCAAGTTCCTGCGAGGAGAATTGCTGGTCAAGTCCTGCGGGCATAACAGAAACGGTGCCGGGTTCCATAATTTCAATATCTGCCCTGGGAATCCGGGTTTGTTGGTCAGGGCCGGTAATCAAAACAATTTCTTCCGGTGTGTCGGCTTTGATTAATCCTTGAAAAACCTTACCTGACGAAGTGGCAATTTTTATTGGTTCATAACTTCGCACAAAGCTTGCACTGGGAAAAAGAATTGCCTCGAGTAAATCACGTTCGCTTCGAATCTGACCAATCCTTGTAAGGTCTGGCCCTACCTTGCCACCCAAATACCCAATCGAATGGCAGACATTACATGCAGCCTTTGCATTTTGAAAAACAACCTGCCCCCTGCGAATATCCCCTGTCGAAACCAGAGGTAAAATTGCCTCCAACTTTTCATACTGTTTTGATACTTGTGCACGTATATCGATTTGTAATTGCTCAATTTCTTTTTGAACATCAGGCCCAAGTTTCTTTAACTTTTCCTTGATCACTTCAACTCGTATGGATCCGATGGATGGCGATTTGCGAATCGCCCCAAGCAGGCTTTTTCCTAAGTTTTCATCAGTTAATCCTGTATAAACATCCAACAAACGATCCAACTCCACCGGACTTGCTTTTTCTAATACTTTAAGCAAAGACACCATTTGAGTTGGCGATAATTTACCTTTGGCTATTGTTTCAGCAGTGCTTATTCTTGTAGAAACTGGTTTGTCCGTGGCTAGGTTTTTCAAAAACAAAGATTCAAAGTCATCGTCACTGATTCTAAATCCTGCTGGAGTCAATGAGAAAGCCAGCAACCTTAAATCACTTTCATTAATGCCATCTATTGCTAGCATCCAAACAGAATTACCCACCAAGGCAAACTTGGATGGATTAAGTTTCAGCGATTTTAATGTTTTTAAAGACTCCATTACGATTTCTTTATCTTTGGAACTCAATGCATTTAAAATCGACTTAACCCAAAATTCAGGAGGGTCCTTTACAGCGGAAGACGCCATGGTGCGAAAGGCCATTTTCCGAATTGCTGGCCTTGCAGATTCATTGGAAACCAAATCTGACAAAATGACTGCGATAAGGGGGGCATGCTGGGATAAACTTCCCAATCGGTTAAACAAATCTACCATTGAAGGATCATTTTCTTTTGTCTTTTCCACTGCGGTTTGTAAATGCGGAGCGAGGGTATTACCCCACTCGCCATGCCTGCCAACTAACCACCATGCAGAATCGCGCAAAGATTTATCAAGTGAATTTAAATCTTCCAACAACCATTCTACCTTTAACTTTTCAGGTTTACCCATTTCCAGGGCATGTAGACAGACCCTTCTTACATTTGGGTTCTTACTTCCAAGGCCCTCAACAAGAGAGTCAAAATCTTGAATTTCATAAAGTGCATAAGTAAGTGCATGCAAAAGCACCCGATCATCAGCTTTTTCAGCCACGCTTAAAATCAAAGGAATAGATTGTTTATCTTTCGTACGGCCTATGATCTCTGCTGCCAATCTTTGTTCGGGGAGCGTAGAATTCTTAAACAAAGAATGAATTTCTTTTTGATTCGCATTACTCCGATGAAGCGAATTAGCATTCAAGGCTGCAATTCTAACATCCTTTGAAGGATCGGTTAAACTGCCTTTCAAGGCAAGCAAGGCGCTTGGAGAACCTAGCTTACACAGCGCCCAAACCGCAGCAATTCTTGTTTCAATTTTCGATTCAGGCTTATTCACTTTCAAAATTTCTTCGATCGCAGAATCACCTTTAAGCACAAGTGCATCGGCAGCTTTCTTGCTTACAACAGTCCGCTCATCGGAAAGGTACTGAACCAACTTGGTAACCGGACTAGTTTTAAAATCAACTTTGATTCCATATGGGTCAGCCACAATTGCAGCATCTGATTTTCGTATACGATAAATTGCACCTCGGACATCGGGTTTCACCAATTGGGAAGTAGGACAGCACAACTTGTACCATCCACCTGTATCAATTACTAAAAGGGAACCATCAGCATCTTCAATCACATCGGTGGGATGAAAATCGATCTGGTCCGAAACAAGAAAATCAGAATCCTTGGAAGCAAGGCCTGCACCTTGGTACTCAAGTTGATGCCTGGTGATTTTCCGCATGTTAAAAGAACAGGAAAACAAGTTGTCCTTGTAATCCTTGCCAAACGCATGTGATTCATAGGCATGCAAACCACAAGGGGCGGCGGCGCCAAGATGACTCAGAACGGGCATAACTTCAGGGGAAGTCCAAGGATGGCCACTTAATACACCATGAACTTTTCCATAAATGCCACCATATACAGCATGAATCAATCCATCACGAAGGCCATTAGCTGGGTTTTGAAAAAAAGTAGTGGTGAAAATTCTTTCGCCCGAAGAAGTGAAAGCAACATCAACTGGATTATCCATGCCTCCAGTCATCACATGCTCAAAACCGGTACCATCAGGCTTTGCACGGAATATATGGGAGGCATTGGTGCTTAAAGGAAACGAACCCGATAGTTTGTATTCCTGCTTGGCAAACGCTCCCTTGCACCAATAAACAAATCCATCAGGGCCTGCATAAGGGCCATGCAAATCATTGGCGCAACCCGTAAGCGTTTTACCTTGGAACCACTCCACCCTGTCTTCAGCAACACCATCGCCATCTTTATCGGTTAACTTCCAAATTGAAGGAGGTGCAGCAACATACAACGACCCATCAAGCCACATCGTGCCTTCAGGAAACATCATGTTTTCAGCAAAGACCGTGACATGCTCGAATTTACCATCATGGTTTTTATCTTCCAGCCTTAGAATCCTATGTGGTTTTTTCTGAAGCTGCACATCCGATTTTTCATTCGACCCTGAAGAATCAGAAACATACAACCGCCCTTGATCATCAAACGCAGCACTGATAGGCCTTGGCACAACATCAGACGATGCGCAAAGGGTAATTTCAAAACCAATTGGAAGCTTGAACTTGTGACCGTTTAATTGCACTTCCTTGTACCCATTTGAGTTTGATACCTCTGGCGCAGCAGGTAATCTTGATCGATCGCCTAAAATTGCAACAAGAATAAACCCAAGCAAAGCCCAAATGGATACAAGTCTGTACATGGCTGTTTTCCTATTTAGCAAACATTGGCCCTGAAGGATTACCACGAGAAAGAATGTAAGCCAGAAGGTCAAAGATTTCTTCCTCTTTCAAAGTATCAATAAGGCCTGCGGGCATCATCGAAACCTTGGAGGTAACAATAGTTTCAACCTTGCGATGATCCACCACCGTGATTGCCGTGGGATTCAGCATATCTGTATTCACCATGATGTTGTTACCTGAAAGGTTGATGATTCGACCTGTAACTAGTTTGCCATCATCAGTACTGATAATAACTCCGGCATATTGATCGCTGATAACCTTGCTGGGATCAACCAAGGATTCAAGAAGATCGCGTTTGTTAAATCTACCTGCTGCGTTGGTAAGATCAGGGCCTTGAGCACCACCCTCGTTTTCATAACGATGGCAAGCCACGCATCGTGTCTCTGCGAATAATCGCTTGCCTTTTTCAAAGTTCCTGCCACCAGCAAGATTGGCATCCAGCTTGTCAGTGGAAAGATCTGTCATTTTCCAATTCTTGACAAAATCACGCTTTACTGCAGGGGCTGCAACCTCAGTCAAAGCTGGCTTTGCTTCCAGTATGGACTTAAGTTCTTCTTTTTCCTTATCAGTGAGAATAACAAGAGCATCACGCTTGATGTTTTCAATGAAATTACCAAAGCTCATGCCACCCTTATAACCAGCGGCCTTGATGAACCATGAAAAGTAATCTTTTTTAAGATCAAGAGTCCA
>RFZJ01000241.1 GCA_009920765.1 Planctomycetota bacterium
GGAAACAGGCGAGATATTGCCCGCTGCATCAGTGGAACTTGCGCTAAGGTTGTGCACACCATCAGAAAGCGGAGTAGTAGGCGTAAAGGACCAGCTACCGCTGCCATCGGTAGTTGCCGTGCCAATCAGGTTTGTACCATCATAAATCTTGATGATGCTGTAAGGCTCGGCGGTGCCGTTTAGTGTTGGGGTGTTATCGTTGGTGGGTGCCAAGGGCGGGGTAATAACCGGCGCTGCAGGAGGCACACTATCGATGCTGGTGGCAACCGAGTTGGATGTAGGGCTGGTGTTACCAGCGGCATCCTTCTGGGTTGCGGTAAAGGTGTGGCTGCCATCTGAAAGTGGGGAACTGGGCGTGAAGGTCCAGTTGCCATTGGCGTCCACCAAAGCGGTGCCGATGGAGTTGGCACCATCAAAGATGGTGACAGTGGCGCCGGGCTCACCTGTTCCGGAAAGGATTGGTGTACTGTCATTCAGGGGGCTGGGCAGCGGGCTGATCACTGGTGCGCTCGGGGCAATGGTATCAACCACCATGGTGTAGGAATTAGCATTGACGGACTTGTTGCCACTCGCATCCGTGGCGTTGGCGCTGAAGCGGTTGCTGCCATCCGTAAGAGCTGGCGTGGTGAATGTCCAGGCGCCAGTACCATCGGTGGTAGCGGTGCCAATCTTAATGCCATTGTCGTAGATGGTGACAAGGCTGTTGGCCTCTGCAGTACCGGTGAGGGTAAGCACAGTGGCGCTGGTGATCTTGTCGGTGGTGCTGGCGCCATTGTCTGGCCCAATCAGCGTGATCACTGGCTTGGCCGGGGCAACGGTGTCAATCACCAGATTGGTAGTCGCTGAAACTAGACTGATGTTGCCGTACACATCGGTGGCGGTGGCGCTAAGCGCATAGGTTCCGTCCGCCAAGGAAGTGGTTGGCGTGTAGGACCAGTTGCCATTGGCATCTGCTGTGACAGTCACGGTGATTGGAGCGCCTGTGGGGTTGGTTGGAGTAATGGTAAGGGTAACGGTGCTATTTGCAGGCGCAGTCCCGGTAATGGTGGGGGTGTTGTCGTTGGTCTTGCCATCGCCCAGAGTGCCGCTGTCGGATGCAGGGTCAAGCGACATGGATGGTGTGGCGGGCACGGTAATGTTCACATCCACAACCAAGGGTATGGATGGATCACTTACCAATGTTACCGGTGTCTGGCCGCTGTTGTCCGTGTGGGATAGGATGGAAGTATAGCTATGGGTGCCTGTGGAAACATTGGTTAAGGTCAAGGGGATCGTGATGGAGTTGAAATTAGTGCTATCGAGCGTAATGGTGCCCACCGGAGTAGGATTAGTTCCATCGTAAACCTTGATAATATCACCAACGGCTGCTCCAGCAGGAACCTTGATATCAAAGGTCAGGGTCGTCAGGTTGGTCTTGTTATCGGTGTTGGAAGAACCCGTGTCGGAGGTTGCCCTAAGGTCCATGCTCGGTGTAGCGGGGGCGTTATTGGTGGTGAAGTTCCAATCCGTGGTATTGGAAATGCCCGCGTACAGGTTGCCAGACACATCACGAATCACACCCGATCCAATCTCCACATGGTAGTTGGTACTTGTGGTAAATGGAGTGGTGGGCGTGATGGTAAGCACATTTCCACTGACAGAAAGCTGGCTATTCGAGAACGGAATCACCAAGCTGACACTGTTGGTGTCGTCCCAGATAGTAACGCTGCCAAAGCTGCCCAGCACAACAGGCTCGTTAAAGGTAATCGAGATCGAGCTTGGCGGGCTAACGGTGGAACCATCAGCAGGCGAGGTCGCCGTGGCGAGGGGCGCTGTCGTATCAATGTTTAACAAAATCGGGATGGAATTTGGGCTTGTGTTGCCCGCAGGGTCGGTCTGGGTGGCAACAAT
>RFZJ01000242.1 GCA_009920765.1 Planctomycetota bacterium
GTATTGCCAGCCGCATCGGTCGCTGTGGCGGAAACTGGGTAAGTTGAGCTATTGGACAGCGGAGCAATGGGGGTTGTTCCACCATTGGGGATGGCCGTGCCAAGGTCAACACTCCAAGTGCCATTGGGGCTGGCAATGGTGCTGAAGGTGGCGCCATTGATGGTGACTGCCACGGTACTGCCGGGTTCTGCAAGGCCTGTGATCACCGGTGTGGTGTCATTGGTCTTATTGCCCGAAGTAATTTGGGGTGTGGCAGGTGGCGTGGTATCAACACGCAGATTCTGTGTGGTGGGTGCAGAGGTGTTGCCAGCCGCATCGGTTGCGGTGACGGTCACAGGGTGAACGCCATCAGTCAACGCCGTGATGGGGGTAGAGCTGCCTACTGGGCGGGCGGTTTGCAGATCCAAGGTCCACTGGCCGCTGGAATTTGTCTGGGTCGTGAAGGTAAAGCCATCAATCACCAGGGTGATGGTGCTGCCTGCCTCTGCGGTGCCAGCAATCACGGGGGTATTGTCGTTGGTTAAAGAAGGCGAAGTGATCACTGGTGCCAGAGGTGCAACCGTATCCACGATGAATGGATTTTGGACCGCAGCAGGTGAACGATTCAATGCAGCATCAATAGCTACAACTTCAACGATGTAGTTGCCATCGGCAAGGTCATTCAGGAACCCAGCAGAAGGTGAAATCTTGCTGAAGTCGATGGCCCATGTGCCGGGGGCGCTTGGGTTATTGGGGTCAAGCGGGCTGGTTGCCGTCTGGTACAAGGTTACCGAGGAACCGTTTGGTAGCTTGATGGTAAGCTCAATCATGCTGCCGGGTTCTGCAGTACCAGTAAACAGCGGTGTGGAATCATTGGTGATGGCAGGCGAGGTGATCACCGGCCTGTTGGGCGCAGTGGTATCAATCACCAGTTTCTGGGTGGCAGCAACTGAGGTGAACTGGTTGTTGGCATCGGTTGCAGTGGCCGAGAGGTTGTAACTGTTGCCATTCACAAGAGGAGCGATTGGTGTGGTACCACCATCAGGAATGGCAGTTTGAAGGTTTACCGACCATGTTCCAGTCGAAGTGGTTGGCACATTGGAGTAAGTCGCGATCACATTGTTGTTAGCATCGCGAAGAGTCAGGGTGACCGTGCTGCCGATCTCGGAGTTGCCGGTAATCAGCGGGGTGGTATCACTGGTGGTCGGGTTGGAGGTAAACACCGGCGCTGGTTCCACCGTGGTTGTAACCACAAGATTTGAAGAGGTAGGGGTGGTTGAGTTGCCCGCAGCATCGGTGGAGTAGACGGAAATCGGGAATGTTCCGGTGTTAATGGCAGGGGCAGTGCCAGAAGCGGGTACATCGGTAATCAGGTTGATGGTCCAGTTACCATTTTGATCCACCAAGGTTGTGTAGGTGGCGCCTCCAATCACTACAGAAACAGTGGTTCCTGGATCTGCAGTGCCTGTAACCTGTGGCAGGCCGTTGTTGTTGGCAAGCACGGGCTGGGATGGTGCGACAGTATCGATTGTCCAGAAACCTGCAGAAGAAGCAAGGCCTTCAAATCCAAGCGGGCTGGTGGCAGTAACATCAAGATTATGCCCGCCATCGGCAAGAACCGAAGTGGTAACGGTCCATTTTCCATCAGGGCCAACCACGGCGGTGCCAACTGGGGTAGTGCCGTCATAGATGGTGATGGTATCGCCGGCATTGCCTGTACCCGTGATGGTAAGAGTGGAATCCTTGGTTAGTTTATCTGTCGAGCTGATGCCGGTGTCCTGGGAAACCGTGAGGACCACAGGTGGGTTTGGAATCCTAGTGGAAATTGCCCAGTCGCCACCGCTTACAGGTAAGCTGACATTGCCCGCGGTGTCCGTGGCAT
>RFZJ01000243.1 GCA_009920765.1 Planctomycetota bacterium
TGAACGATTAAAACTCCAGTTAGATTCATGGATGTTCCAATTGAGTTAAAAGGCTCACCTGACAAACAAAAATTCAGATGAGCCTTCAAGCTTTAAATCGTAGGGCAAACTTATTTCTTTTTGCAATCAGGGCCTTCAAGCGGGTCTTGCTTTTCTGTGATATGGCCTTTGCTGGTTTTCAAAGCCTTGGTCCTGTCAAGGTTTAGTTGGATGAAGCTTTTCCATTGTCCAGGTACACTGGATTCAGAAAATATTGCCTCAACGGGGCATTCAGGAACGCAGGCTTCACAATCGATGCAATCTGCTGGGTCAATGTAAACCATCTTCTCGTCCATGTAGAAACATTCCACAGGGCAAACAGCAACACAATCAGTGTATTTGCAGTCATTGCAGGGTTGGGTTACAACATGAGCCATCGTATTATTCCTTTCCCAAATTGTCATTGTCAAATAAGTTACGCAGACCATACCAACTATTATCTATTGATAGTAGTTTACACGAACTATTTCCAGAAGTAATAGCATACAGCAAATTTTCTGCCATCATTGTCAAAATAGGCAACCTATCTTGGACTAGACTTTTTTACCCTGCAAAGCTTAATTTAAGCCATGTAATTTCAGGCGGCATTAGCCATGGATGGCATCATGATTCAGCGCAGAAGTCAGTTGATAATTGTTTGGTTTTTTATTTGTGACATTATTGCGACAAGTATTGCATGGCTTGGCGCATACCATGTGCGATTTGAGACAGGTTTGATACCTTTCATTTCCAGTCCGAATGAAAACGACCTGGTTTTTAGTCATATTCCCTGGGTCTTGTTCACTGCTGCTGTGGCTTATTATTTCACGGATCAATACAAGATCAATCGCATGCGCAGAATGCGTGAAGAAGCTTTTTGTTCAATCAAGGGAACTTTCTTTTTGGTTTTACTTTTACTTGCTGTCGATTTTTTTCGCAAGGATCTTTCCGGGTCTAGGGCCATGGTTTCCCTCTTTGGCGTCTTTAATGTTCTAGCTGTTTTTTTTGTCAGGCAAATCAACTGGAAATTGATCAGAGATTTTCGATCCAGAGGGTATGACCAGTCCTTTGCAATCATTGTGGGCACCGGTAGGGTCGCCAGGAAAATGGCGTCCATTCTTAAATCAAATACTTGGTTGGGCATTAAAAATGTCGGCTATGTTGAAGATCAAGTTTCAGCTTTTAGTAAGGATCTTGATGTTATGGGCAAATTCGAAGACCTCCCCAATTTGATTGCACAATACTCCGTTAGTCATGTTTTCATAGCTTTGCCCATGAATCGATATGACGATGTTCGAAATGTTTATGAAATACTTGCTGATACTTTCGTTGATGTTCGCTTGGCGGCTGATGTTCCAGATCTTGCAGGCCTGGCTCTCTCGACTGTTGATGTGGATGGTATGCCTCTTATTTCTTTAAAAGAGAACCCGCACTTTGGCCTCAATGTCATGTTCAAGCGGGGCATGGATATTGTCCTTTCCTTGGTTGGTTTTATTTTGATTTCTCCGCTTCTTGTTTGTATTGCCGTACTTATCAAGTTGACCAGTCGGGGGCCGGTCTTTTACACTCAAGAACGATGTGGATTAAATGGGAAATCGTTTCAAATGCTTAAATTTCGAAGCATGAAAATGGATGCTGAAAATGCAACTGGCGCAGTTTGGGCTGCAAAAAACGATGACCGGAGGACTGTTATTGGTACTTTCCTGCGCAAAACCAGCATCGATGAACTTCCCCAGTTGATTAATGTGCTTCGTGGGGAAATGAGTTTGGTGGGCCCTCGCCCCGAACGCCCGGTGTTTATTGATAAATTTCGTAAGACTATTCCCAATTATATGGCCCGTC
>RFZJ01000244.1 GCA_009920765.1 Planctomycetota bacterium
TGATTGGTTATGGTCATTATTATTGATGTAAAAGTCGCAGTCAAAATAAATTAGATGCCATATCAACGTGAAAAAAAGAGAAAAGAACCTCACCAGAAGCAAAAGCAAAAACAGTCTCAATCATCCAAAAATGTGATAAATATAAACGTTGGAGGAAAAGGAGGAGGTGGGGGCGGGGGCACCAAAAAGAGGCGAACGGGAGGAGGCGGAGGAGGTATAGGCGAAGGTCCAATGAACGCTCTGGCATACAACGAAGCCCTTGCAATGAGCGCGCCCCGTACCAACTACGTTCCTATTATGATCCCACAACAACAGCAGCAGGAACAAAAAGTAGTCCAGCCACAGCAGCAGGATAACAGACCTTCGTTTTGGGATACGCTCCAGCAGAGTATCGGGATGGGTTTAGCCAACCGAATTGCATTTGGTGGCGGTAGCACAACCAACGTTTATCACAACGAACCAGAACGACCAGCTCCTGCGCCACGAGTACCTGTACGACCAGCTCCTGTGCAACCACGACCCGCCGTTGAACGAACAAGAGGAGGGACACCGAATCAACCAGCAAACCCTGTAGTCCGAACACCACCTGTACAACAACCCGTCGTTGTACCGAATCAACCAGCAAACCGTGACCTCCAAAAACAAATAGCAGAACAAGCAGCTGCAGTTGCAGCTAAACGAGCACAACAACGAAAAGATGAAGCTGTAGCTAGGCAAGCACAACTAGAAAAAAATGCAGCTGCAGTTAGGATAGCACCCCAAGCACCCCAAGCACCACACGTACAACCAACACCCCAAGCACCAGCACCCCAAACACCACACGTACAACCAGCACCATCCCAAGAGCTTTTAGATTTAGCTGAATCTAAAAAAAAAATGGAGGATCTCCACAATGACCTGTTTGCCCAAACTGGAACTGCCCGTGATCAGAGAATAAAATTATTTGAACAGACTACTAGTAACCCTCATGCTAAAAAGACAAGATTGGTGCCTTTTGATAATTCTTCAACCACCAATAATTCGATTTTTTACATTTATGGTGATAACAAACCAGTACTAATCGATAAAGATGGACGGTTTAGAGAAATAGAACATCACCAAGTTCAAGAAGTATATCAAAGAGCAAAAGCAATTCGAGAAAAGGAAAAACACCAACAAGATCTACGTGACAGCACACCTGGGAAACCTTTTGTGGATGACAAAGGCAAAATGATAGTCGAAACTCCATATAGGGTGGAGGGCCAGGAGGGAGAAAAAAATCGTATCACACCCGTACGTTCACTAATACACGAAACCCCCAATGAAAAAATTGCTAATTCTTTAGAAGGGATAGCTAATTCTTTAGAAGGGATAGGTTCTCCCTTATCATTACAGACCGTAAAGCAACAAAAAACGTTTACTGGAATTGGACCAGTAAATACGACTGTCGTTCAAAATGCTAGTAATACGAAGCCATCAGCAGCAGCTCCGAAGCCACAAGCAGCATCGAAACCACCAGCGAAGCCACCAGCAGCATCGAAACAAGAGATGGAGATGGTAACAAAGAAAAGCAGCACCGGAAGCGAAAGAAAAGCAGCAGCAGAAGCAAAAAAACAAGAAGAAGCAGCAAAAGAAAAAGTAGAAAGATTATATAGATTAGGGTTATTAAAAGAAAATCTAAAAGCAACAGCAGAAGCAAGAAAGCCACCCTCGAGAAAGCCATGGCATTAGGGGCTTTAGACCATAATTAACTAAACACTAATGCATTTTACTATTCGGGTTTCGACTAATGCATACACCCAACAAATACCCGCTGTTGGGTCCACCATGGCTCCGACTATTCTCCCTTTT
>RFZJ01000245.1 GCA_009920765.1 Planctomycetota bacterium
GAAAGTAGATATCACCATCCCGACAGCGATTCTTTCGAATCTTGCAGATGGCTCTTCCCAAACTTTAACGGTTACCACATCTGATTTGGCAGGCAATGCTGCAACGCCTTATCAGGTTCCTTTCACCGTGGATAAAACCGGCCCGGCAAGGCCAAGCTTTGTCAGCATTACTTCTACTGCAACCGACCCCAACCCTGCTGATCCTTTCACGGGTGTGGTCAATCCCACCGTCGTCATCAGCGGGCAAGCAGGCCAGACAATCGTCATCCATGGCCCCAATGGTATTGTTGATCCTTCCAACTACAATGTTGTTGATAACAAAGGGATTTATACCATCACCTTTATCACCAACCAGGCCTCTGGCAGTTATCAGGTCAACCTGAAGGATGCGAATGGCAATGAAAACGCCGATGGCCCGGGCGCACAAAACTTCTTCAACATTGATAGCGTTCCTGTTCTTTACGATATGCCAAACAAGCGTTCCACCGCTTTAGGCAGCACCTTTGGAAACTTGGGCGTCAAAAACAGCCTTAATGGCCAAACATTCAATGTGCCCCAACAGCCAGACAACACTTGGATTGATCTTGATGGTGAAACACTAACCTTCGGTCTTTCTGGCAGCACTGTTATTGCAACCGGCCAGAATAACCTGCCCACTATGATCGAAGCTTCGGTCAATGGCGCCAGCTTGAAACTTGATCCTCGTACCGGTGCTTACACTTACACCCCTGTTTCAAATACCGATCGCCTTGATACTTTCATAGTCACCATTCGCGATACCTCAGGCAATCAAACCCAACTCAAGCTTGTGTTTAATTCCAGAGATACTCTTGATCGTGATGGTATCGGTAGTATCAGCGAATCCGTGCTCGCTGGCCTTATCAACCAATCTGGTAATGCCACCAACCTGCTTGGGGATCTCAATCAAGATGGATTGCCAGACAGCCAGCAAAACTCGGTTTCCACTCTGGCTTGGCGCAAGGTGGCAGACTTCCAAACCGCAACAGATTCCAGCACTGCTGCAAATACCGACCCCACAGCCATTATTTGCATTGTTGTCAACGCAACCGCATTTGACCCCGCATTGGGATATCATGAATTTCTCGGTGGAATCCCTCGTAAGCACGGGGCTTAACGATGTCAACGCCACCAGGGATGGCACTCAGGTCCAAGTCTCCATTGATATCTCAAAGGCAAACATCCCAGTAGGC
Organism: Planctomycetota bacterium; assembly: GCA_009920765.1. Taxonomy (GTDB): domain Bacteria; phylum Planctomycetota; class Planctomycetia; order Gemmatales; family Gemmataceae; genus UBA969. Next base: position 1,212 of record RFZJ01000245.1, read on the forward strand.
GGTTTCGGGTTCAGCCTTTATCGTAAGTTTGTCAGCGCAGATACCATAAGTAATTACGCTGATGCTGGTATCACCCTTACCGATCTTGATGGTAACATCATCACCACTGCAGGTTGGTTTGATTACACCCAAAGAACCCCGGGTGGCGATGGAGCCATTGGTAAAGACTTCAATAACGATGGCAAGATCGACGCCATCATCATCACCCTGACCGACAATGCCTTTGGTGATGACAGTCCGATTGCAAACACCATTGTTGACCCGATTACTCCTGCTTTAATCCTCCCATCTAACCCAGGTGGAGCTAACCCTACGGTGCCCACACCACCAGGAAGCAACCCTCCTTCGCCACTGCCTCACTCTTTTGCAGCAACCGGCACCAGCACGGGTTCTGTTCCAGGAACCACGGTCAACATTTATTCTTCAAATAATACCACGCCTTCCACCGTACTGGTTCCCTTTGCAAACTGGCAGGGCGAAGTTCGCATTGTTCGTGCAGACATCAATGCCGATGGAAACCTCGAAACCATTGCAACCATGGGTGAAGGCGGCCTGCCAATACTCAGGGTGTTTGATGGCGTAACTGGCGCCCAG
>RFZJ01000246.1 GCA_009920765.1 Planctomycetota bacterium
CTGAGTGATTGCCCCAGTTTGCGTGATGCCAACTGCATTGACTGTCAAACTGCCTGTTCCTAATACAGATGAGCCAAAATCAATCGCATCGGTATCAGAAATAGCAACGGTAGCACCGGTGGAATTCAGCTTTACTGGTCCAGTGAAATTGTTGCTTGCTTTGGTAAGGGTGATAACGCCAGCACCAGCATTGAAGGTTGCTGCACCTGCTAAAGAAGCCTGAGTGATTGCCCCAGTTTGCGTGATGCCAACTGCATTTACGGTAAAGGTGCCTCTACCCAATGCCGATGCACCAAAATCAATCGCATTGGTATCGGTGATGGCAACATTGTAAGTACCGGTATTGGTAAGACTTACGGCTCCAGAAAAATTATTGGCTGGACTGGTAAGATCAATGGCTCCATTCACCGCATTGAATGAAGCAGTACCAGCAACGGTGATAGCAAAAAAGAGATTATTCTGCGGTTCATCGGGGCGCTGCGTAATCGAACCGCCAGCTTTGATGCTGAGATTAGCAGGTGCTGAAATGGTGGGCAGGTTGTTAATCGAAGTGGTGTTTTCAATGGAAATATTGCCACTGATAGTGCTGATTTTAGCGTCCGCGAAAAATAAACCTTGCGTTTTTACATCAATACCGGTTCCTGCAATTAAGTCATCCAGCCTTCCACTAAATCCACTGATCAAAGCTCCGGTTCCGCTAATGCTACCAGCAGACTTTACGGAAATGGCGCCGTCACCAACGCTAGCGTTCACATTGCCATTGAGAATGATGTTTCCTGAATTTGTTATATTTCTTGAATTCGTGGCCTGGATGTAAATATTAGATGTAGTCTCGGAAACAACGCCGCCGGCGCCAATGGTCAAATCCCCATCATTGGACAGGTCTATCTCGCCATGCTCGTCAAACGTGGTACCAACGGTGGAAACATTGGAAAAAGTAACGGCTCCGCCGCCGACTTGGGCGAAGTTAATAATTCTTTTCTGATTCGAGACTATGGTAGTTGTAGTTCCTGTGGTTGTCAAAGATGACACCGTGACATCAGATGCAGATGAGTTATTGATAACAATCTTGCCTGCTTTAGAATCTGCTGCAATTGCCTGGGAAGCCAGATTGATTGCATTGGTATCGCCGATGCCCGAAAGTGCAGTCATGGTGATTGAAGGAGTAGTAATCAAACCCGAACCGTTAATGGTTCCTGCGCTAAGATAAATGGAGGATGCTGACCCCTTGGTCTTAATGTCATTACTTAAAGTTAAAGCGCTGGTGCTGTTACTTGTTCCAAGAATATTAGCGGTGAAGGATAAATTGGCTGCGCCTGTCGTTACTGCAGATAAATCCACCCCGCCTGTGCCTATCGTTACTGAATCAGTTCCGGAATTGCCAACAATCACAAGCCCTGCGAAGTTTACCAGCAGGTTTAAATCCAGCGTGATGGTGTCTGTGCTGCCATTAATAATGCTGATGCCCGCAATGCCTGCAGAAGGGGCGGTAAGCAGGGTTCCTGTGGTTGCTGCGGTGATCGTGAGGGTATTTGCCGCAGAATTATATGTAGTGTGGAAATCCGTTATGGCTGTACCTGAAGAAGAAAGGGTAAGCACCACCTGACTGGAGTTATCCAGGCTTACCACGGCATCACCTGCGCTTGCGAAATTATAAGAGTAGGCACCTATATCGGAGGTGGTGCGAACAAAGCCGCGCTGATCCAAGCCGTTGATAGGAGCAGCATTACTAATGATGGAATTACCATTACCAATTGCAGAACTACCGAAAAGAAGCGCCTGAGTGAAGGTGGGGCCACC
>RFZJ01000247.1 GCA_009920765.1 Planctomycetota bacterium
ACTATCGTTATCTTCTGCAAGCAACACCTTGTCAGAGTTGTAAATGCGAAGGTAGCCATCGAGGTTGCTACTGCGGGCATTCAAACCAATGCCAAGAACGCCATCGGAATCAACGGTAAGCATAAAGAGATCGCGATCGCCCACACTGGAAATTGAATCATTTGCACTTGCCTCAAGGTTAGAATCGAGAGTTAGGACGGTGGCACGGGAGAAGTCACCGCCAAAACCATCGTTATCGCTTGGGGTAAGATCCTGCAGCACGATACCATACTGCCCCGTGGTACCTGAGTTGCCAGTCACACTGATGTAATAAACTTCATTGGCTGTTACTTCAAATACCGATGCACTATTGGTGGTATCGCGGTCAGCATCATTATTGGAAGCAACAACCTTGCCCGAGGCATCCATGATAGAGATGGAGGTATCGATGGTGCTGGTAGCGGTTTTGGAAACAAGAACCTTTACAGGTCCAGTAGCTTTTGCAGTAAAGGAGAATACATCCACATCGCGAGCAGCCTCGATGTTCATGCTCGTAGTGGCAAGCGACCCAGAGTTGGTGGTACCAGAAAGAGTTATTGAACCAATTGGCAAACCAGTGGTAGCACCGTTGTAACTATTGGCAAAGAAATCTACAACGCTCACGGGGGTTTCCACTTTAAGCGTGTAATCGCCCTCGGAGCTATTTGCACCAGAAACACTTACAAAAACCTTATCTCCCTTGTTCAGGTAAGGCAGGGCAAACGCAGCCTTACCAGCACTTGCAGAAGTTGAGGAAAGAACAGTTTTGCCATCTGAGGCAAGAATATTAAGGCTAGGCGCAAGTGGAGATCCAACAGCGGGTGAAACCGAAATTTCAAACCTGCCTGTATCACTTGCAGTGAACTGGAACACATCAAAGTCTGCAATACCTGGCATTGCAGGGCGGATGGTTTTATTTTCAATCGCAACCTGGGTTGATTTCCCATTCACCACAACAGGGGCATTGAAAGGCAGTGGCGCAGCGCTGGCATCAGGCTTATTACCTGCATCATCCACAGGAAGATCACCAGTCTTCAAAGTATAAGCAACACCGTTGGGGCTGTTCAAAATTCCGGAAACAGTCAAGTAGAAGGTATCACCCACGGTACCTTCAAGAACGATCAAGCTGCCAAGCCCCCTGCCACTATCATCATCGCTGGCAATCACCTGACCACTAAGGCTGGTAATTGTCAGCTTAGGGTCAAACAAAGAATCATTACTGGACTCGACAGAAAAGAGGGTGGTACCAGAGTTGTTCAAGGTAACTTTGAAAACATCCTGGTCGCCCGAGTAATTGAAAGTTGCATTAGTGGTACTGATATTGCTTTGATCCAACAGCACCGTGGTTGCAGTTGCTAGGGTATTGCCTACATCATCGGTAACAATCTTAGTGGTGATATTGTAAGCACCAGTGCTACCAGATGCGCCAGAAGCCCAGATAAGCAAGTCAACAGTAGAATTAGGATTAACTTCAAGTTCGACCAAGGTTCCCTTTTGGGAAGCTGCAATCCAACTAGCCCCGTTATCAGAGGAAACAAACAATCCAGAAAGTAAAGCACTGCCCGATGCTGCAGTTTGCATGATTTGCAACTTGGAAGCAGTAGTTTGCGAGGGGTTGGTATAGTTGTATGAGAACAAATCTGCATCGCCTGCGAGTTCAATTTTCCCTGCAATCGCAGCAGAGGAGGTAAGGGTTGTAGGTGCGGTAGAAACCGTACCGAAATCATCTGCCTGAGCCGTGATGTTATAAG
>RFZJ01000248.1 GCA_009920765.1 Planctomycetota bacterium
CCCCATTGAATCACGGAAGGCCCAAAGGCCAAGCCATATCCACATACAATCCAGAAAACACCCACCACGGAAAGAGAAGCCATGCTTTCCATCATGGTTGCAAGTACATTCTTTCGTTGCACCATGCCACCATAAAATAAAGCTAACCCAGGAACCATGAGCATGACCAAAGCCGATGAAGTAAGCATCCAGGCGTTATGGCCACCGAGTTTGGCATCAGCAATTGCTGTGTCAGCCTCTTCTTTAACTTTTTTGAGTTCTTCCGCAAGTTCAGCAATCGTAGGGACAGGTTTTTCCTTTTCAGGAGTCTGCGCATGGAGAGATGAGAGGTTGCTTAAAAGCAGAAATCCCACCAGAGAAAAAAGAAGCCGCTTCATGTGTTCAATCCTCAAATGATGCAAAATATAAGAAAACACCGTAATAGATATAAGCAAACGGTGTGCCAGCATTTGTAGAAACCAAAAATAAAACACGTAAAGTGTTTCTAGGTAATACCTTATGTTTTTTAAAAACCAACCAACCCCATGTAACCTGAGTGGTTCGCCTAAAAGTTGGGCTGTGTATGCCCAACATTAAGGCAAGAAAAAAAAGGGAATTATGAACAAATCTAGGCTATTTACTCATCAAATCCATAACTTTGTGTGTTCGAAATTAAAGAACTAAGGATTGGCATTAACTTTGCTTGATAAATATTAGCGTTGTGCTTTTTTTAGGATCAATTATTGAGTTTAATTTGAAAATAGGAAAAGTGATGTATTTGATGTACCTATAATTTATTAGACTCACATTGATCTCGGTTCATGTTTTGTTGCATTCAAGTAACTTTCATGAGGAGAGGCAGTCATGGCAATTTCAGAATTCATCCTTGCTGCGATGTTGTTGTTGTCACCGTTAAAAATCACTGAGTCAGAAAATCCTATCCAAGATGAGTCTAACCTTTCACCTTTTTTGCAGGCGATTTCCTTAAACTTTGAAATACTTGACCCTCGCGAACATCAGTACATCCTTCTACGATCCTCCGATTTTTCATCCGACCTTAAACTATTACAAAAACGCTTCAATGAATTATACGATGCACCTATGGTGTTTGACTCCATGCGTTTTCCTGATCGGCTTGTCATCCAAGAAATGCTGGGATTCAACCGGGTTTACAGACAACACCTTAATGCAAGGGTGCACCTAGAACCCGCATTTGGAGCAGATCTTCATGCGATAATCAAAGAAACTGACCAGCTTTATCAAGTTTGGGATTACATCCGCGATTCACGATGTGAATATTACTATATCACTGTGCGAAGACACGCACTCAAGAAGGTATTGGAATCTCTTGGAACCGAAGCTTTTTATAATGGAGTGTACCCCCCCAGCGTTCCAACCTGGAGATTCGCAGCTATCGATTAATTCTCTTAAAAATCCCATGCACTTTTCGAATTGACTGTTGATATATTAAAGCGAGTTACATAATTATATGTGGCCTTTAACGGCCCATAAAAAGCGGGTAAGTTTTTAAAAAATCAGTTAAGTGAAACAAATCCTGTCATGCACGAAGCTCAACCAAACAATCCCCTGCATGGAATCACCCTCGAGAAAATTCTGACCGAGTTGGTGGAGTATTATGGCTGGCGAGAACTTGGGAGCCGTATCACCATCAACTGCTTCAACCACGACCCAAGCATCAAATCGAGCCTGAAGTTCTTACGTAAAACAGAATGGGCCCGTAAAAAAGTGGAAGATTTCTATATTTGGCAT
>RFZJ01000249.1 GCA_009920765.1 Planctomycetota bacterium
CAAAAGGGCTCCACCGGACGAACGCAGGGGTTCGAGAGGGGAACAAAAAGATAAAGGGTCTGGGAGAAGCGGACACCATCGCGACTAGAGGCGCTGAATCCCGACCAAAAGGTCCGTGAGGACGTAAGGAACCTCTTCTGTGGCCGACATCTTATAAGGTGACTATGCGTTGTTCGGTCGCTTACCTATTTATATAGGCGTCGCTCCCTTTCGCCTATAGCCAACTTAAATCTGTCTAGCTAGATTACGGAGATTAGATTGAGAGAAGATCTTAAGACTCCCAAGTGATCCCCAGAGATTTCCCGCCCAAGGACGACAGGAACAGATAAACAATAGTATAAAACAACGGAAAAGTCAAGTGGTATTTATGCAACAACAGCAATTCTCAATTTGAAGATTTCCTAGGTTGAGAGATATCAAGGATAAAGAGAAGGAAGGTATCCCAAGAAGGAAAGATCTGGAAGGAGAGGGCAAAAGAGATGTCCTGGAAGAATCGGACCCTGGCTCCATAACAAGCTCGAAGTTTTCGGTATGTTTCGCATAAAACCTCGCTGAGATGGTGGATTAGAAAGGCTAGAAGATTAAAGCACGCAAGGACATTGGATAGATGTTTTTTTCCATGACCAAAGTTGTGCTGGAGGTTGTAGCCCTTGGTCTTGAGGATGTTAAAGGCCTCATTTTCGATACGCCATCGATTACGGCCCATCCCAGCAATCTTGTGGATATTTTTTGCGGTCACCTGGTGGTTTGTAACAAAGGTGTTAAAATAGATTCGCTTTCCTTTTCCATCAACAACTTCCATTTCAAAATAGGTTACCTCAGGGCTCTTCAGATCTCCATTTAAGGGAACCTTATGGTAGACTTTGTAAGTGTAGATTCTCTTTTTTTGCCCTTCAGTTTCTGTTGTTTTATAAGACTCAATATCAACAGGCTCATATCCCCTAATCCATTGATATAGGTAGGAATGGGATGTCTCTTTGGCAACAAAAATAAACCGTACATTAGGGTAAGACATGAGTTGGGTGACGATTGGACCCCGACTAAATAAGTCATCTCCTAAAAGCGTCACTTTGTTTTGACTGAGCCACTCCTTTTGAGACGCACACCATCTCTTGGCACTATTAAGCTCACAGTCCTGCTTCTCCGTCCCGTCTGCATTTTGAATAAACTCTGGGGCCATAGGCAACGCACATTTTTGTTCTGGATGAATAAGAGCTGGAACCAACATCGCATGATAATGCCTCACCTTCCCATCATGATCTCTCTTCAAACAACACTGGCAAGAGATCTTCTCTGAGGAAAAGAAATAGACCCCATCAAGGGCTACCATCAGTCCCTCCTCAGCCTTAAAAGAGGACAAATCCACCTTTGCATGCAAATCCTCAAAGAGACCTTTTAAATCCTCTGGATCCACCTGATCCAGCACGTTCCGGATTTGATTATCAGAGGGAATCTCTTTAAACCCAAACAAAGTTGCCCCATTGTGGGATGAAAACTTCTTCTGAAGCCGTTCTTGATGGGCCAAAAAAGAGGGCGATTGTAAATGAAATACGCTGTATCCGGCCATGCACACATCTCCAAATGAATGGCTGATATTCTTCCCTTTCCTTGGATCTCCCATCCCATCAAACCTCTTCCGAACTGTCTCTATTAAAGCCTCGATCATTTTTTATCTCCCTCATGTTGATTTACCTCGATCGAACTTTACTTTTTTTACCTCACTCTTTCAAATTGAGAATT
>RFZJ01000250.1 GCA_009920765.1 Planctomycetota bacterium
AAAACAGCCATCATACTGTCGTTGAAGCATTACAAAGAGCAAGAACAGCACCCAATCAAGCCAGGGAAAATGATCATATGCCGCTTTATCGAGCTGCAAAAACAGGTAATTGTGATGAGGTTCGAAGATTATTGACCGCAAGAGCAAGTCCCAATGCAGCCAAGCTTAATAATGGATCTACCCCACTCTATATTGCTGCAAAACACAATCAGCTGGCAGTTGTTAATGTATTATTGGGTACAGAAAATATAGCACTTAATCCAGTCAAGACAACAGATGGAGGCACCCCTTTATTCATTGCATCAGCTAGAGGACATATTGATGTCGTTAACGAATTACTTGGTCGAGGCGCCCACCCCAATATTGCTAGACATAGTGATGGTGGTACCCCACTCTATATTGCGGCAGAAAGAGGACATCTTCAAGTCGTTGAAGCATTGCTTCGCCATGATGCTAGCGCTGATCAAGCTATAGTTCTTCGCCGCGCCACCCCTCTACATGTTGCTGCAGCTAGAGGTCATCTGCAAATCGTGGAAGCATTACTGCGGCGTGAAGTAAACGTCAATAGACCCATGGATAACGGGCGCACGCCCCTGTTTATGGCTCAAAAATACCATCATCAACGAGTTGTTGAGGCCCTAGTGTCCGCAGGAGCTGAACACCAAAGCTCTGCTTCTAGTAGCAAAAAATGCGGTCCATAAATCTTTGATACATTATCAAGAAAATGAGATCCCAATCCATCTTGGATAGATTGGGATTTAGTATGCATCGCATCTTTGGAACTTGCGCATCAATAAGATAAGACTAATTTTAACAAATCACCCGTCGCCAACTGCTGCCTTCAGGCTTGTCTTCTAGTTCAATACCGTGTGCCAATAGCTCTTGACGAATGTTATCTGCAGTAGCAAAATCACGGTTGATTCTCGCAATTCTTCTTTGTTCAATAAAAGCAAGAATATCAGCTTCTGAAAGCCCCTCTGAACCCATATTATTTTGCAAAAACATCAGTGGATCAAGTTGCAAAATACCAAGTATATCGCCCATTGCTTGCAGACTTGCAATCAAATCTATTTTTCCACTTCTATTGATTTCATTAGCCAACTCAAACATCAGCGCTAAGGCATCTGATGTATTAAAATCATCATTCATCGCTATATCAAAACGAGCCATCCACTCTGGATTCAATTCATGTTCTGATGATGGAAAGTTTTTTAAAGTTTGATACAACCTTGCTAAACCCTTATGCGCTTCATTTAAGCGATCTTCGGTGTAATTTAAAGGGCTGCGATAATGTGCTGACATAAAAAATAATTTGATCACCTCAGCTGGGAATTTAGCCAAAGCATCTTTAATTGTTAGAAAATTACCTGTTGATTTGGCCATTTTTTCATGATTGAGTTGAAGCAGTCCTACATGTAACCAATAATTCGCAAAAGGTGTATGATAGCATGCCTCACTTTGCGCAATTTCATTTTCATGGTGAGGAAACTGCAAATCTAATCCACCACCATGGATATCAATATGCGTTCCCAAATGAGCTTTAGCCATTGCAGAACATTCAATATGCCAACCCGGTCGACCATCACCCCATGGTGAAGGCCATGCAGGCTCACCTGGCTTTGCAGCTTTCCATAAAACAAAATCCAGTGGCGAATGCTTATTATTTTGTAAGTGATGAAAGGTTATTATTAAATGTTAAGAATGTTGGTAT